>JADGPX010000122.1 GCA_017882215.1 Chitinophagaceae bacterium
TTTCATTAACCACATCCTGATCGGTTTTTTGATAAAAGAAATAATATGCAGCCCATGCACCTAAACCTAATATTAAAATAACAACAATTATAAATATGGTTCTTGTGCTGTTACTTTTCACTTCAGAATCATAGTCAGGAAATAAGCCTGATTTTTCTTCAGTTTCATTTTCTTTTAATGCTTTAGGCGCTTCTATTCGTGGTGTAATAAATTGCCCTGGGATAAAAATTAATTCCCCTGTTTGTGCTTTATCCAATGTTCCCAAACCCTCAAGGGTAAAAGGTTTTCCAATGTTTAAGAATTGCTTTCCTAACATTAGGAAAGAGTCCAGGTCGGCTGAAGCAAGTGGTTTTATTTTCTTTGTGTGCTGCACTATTGCATCAATAAGCGCTTCATCTTCGCCGGCTTTAGGATTATAATCAAATGAGATAGCATTTTCAGGAATTACCATTCCTTTTTCAGAACCTACAGGTAAGGAAACAGAACTATCTAAACTAAAAGTGCCGATACCCTGTAATGTAATTTTTTTGTAGCTATATAGTTGCTGTACAATAACCTGCTCAATTTTCACATTAAAATATTTAAGGTCGACAAACCTACCTATTATTAACCAATTGGCAAAACGATTAAAACTATAAACTATGAATGTATTTTTGCAACATGATAACCGACCAGGAACAACTTTTTATTAATTACTGGGAAGCCAACAGGGATAAACAAAAGAAGATATTCTATCAACTTGCAATTGGTTTACCTCTCGGACTTGTTTTTGCATTACCTGTTTTATTAAGTGTAATATTTCATGATTGGTATAAAAGCATGATATTTATTTCCACCTCACAGATTGCCATAATCTTAATTACTGTTTTAGGTATTGCAGTTTTTTTTGCACTCTTCCGCATGAAGTTTAAATGGGAAGAAAATGAGCAACGCTATAAAGAGTTAAAGTTTAAGCAAAGTAAAACTGAGCCAAACCTATTGTAATTTTTAATCTCTTATTTTGCCAAACAATTTTTAAAAAATGAAAAACATTCTTTTAGGTCTTATTATTCTCTCTGCTGTTTGTATTTCATGTTCAAAAAAAGACGTAGCCTGTAATTTAAATGATTCAAACGTTACCGCATCTGCAAGTGAAACAGCTAATGTACAGGCTTATCTTACAGCAAATAGTATAACTGCCACTCCGCATCCATCAGGCTTTTATTATAAGATAACACAGACAGGAACCGGACAGGCTATTGCAAATCTTTGTTCAATGGTAACTGTAAAATATACCGGTAAGTTAACCAACGGAACAGTCTTTGATCAAACTGCTGTTGGTGCAACAGCAACATTTACATTGGGACAATTGATTGTCGGCTGGCAAAAAGGTTTGCCGTTGATCAGTTCAGGCGGAAAAATCACATTATATATACCACCTTCACTTGGATATGGAAGCGCAGCTGCAGGAAGTATTCCGGCTAATTCAATTTTAATTTTTGATATAGAATTAATTAGTGTAAGTTGATACGCTTTAATAATACAGGTAAATAGCCATTAGGTCATTAAGTCAATATTAGTATCGATTAATTTACATAATGACTCAATGACAAATGACTATAAGAGAATTTGCATTCGTAACTTTACATAGCAATGAGTCACGAAGCTATTTCAGTTTTTGATATGTTTAAAATTGGCGTTGGTCCTTCCAGCAGCCACACATTAGGCCCATGGCGGGCTGCAGGAATGTTTTTACAATCTCTGCAAAATAAAAATCTTTTATCAGAAGTACAAAGTCTTGAGGTATTGCTGTATGGTTCTCTTGCAAAAACAGGAGTTGGTCACGGTACTGATATTGCTGTACAACTTGGCTTAAGCGGTGATGATCCGGTAACTTTTGATGTAAATAATATCAATGCAAAGATCAATGACATTAAAGCAAAGAAAAAAATATTGCTTGATGGAAAGCATGAAATTAATTTTGATCCAAATGAAGACATAGAATTTCTTTTTAGTGAAACACTTCCTTATCATCCCAATGCATTAACTTTTTTAGCGGCATTAAAAAATGGTGAACACATTGCTGAAACATACTATTCCATCGGCGGCGGTTTTGTAACAAAAGAAACCAGCACTAATGATAAAGCAGGATGGGCACTCAGTTCTACGCCATCTGAAATAATTCTTTCCTTTCCTATTAATAATGCTGATGATCTTTTACATTGGTGTATGAAAACAGGATTGAACATTAGTGAAGTGGTGATGGAAAATGAAAATGCGTGGCGCAATGAAACTGAAACTAAAAAAAGATTGCTTGCTATTTGGCAAGTGATGAAAGATTGTATGTACCGCGGATGCAATACAGGTGGAATTTTGCCCGGAGGATTGAATGTAAAACGGAGGGCTGCTGCGCTGAATAAAAAACTATTAAAAGATAAAGTTTATACAGATTATGATTCATGGCTCAATGTTATTAAACAGGGGGGGAGTGATTTTAAATATATTTTAGATTGGGTAAGTTGTTTTGCTTTGGCTGTTAATGAAGAGAATGCAGCTTTCGGAAGAGTAGTTACTGCACCTACGAACGGCGCTGCTGGTGTTATTCCCGCAGTGTTGCAGTACTTCGTTATTTTTTGTGACGGAAATAAAGAAGATAAGATCATACAATTTTTATTAACAGCTGCAGAAGTAGGAAGTATATTTAAAAAAGGCGCAACTATATCCGCAGCAATGGGAGGCTGCCAGGCCGAGATCGGCGTTTCTTCTTCAATGGCTGCGGCAGCACTAACGGAAGGTATGGGTGGTACACAGCGCCAGGCTTTAATGGCAGCAGAAATTGCAATGGAGCACCACCTGGGAATGACCTGCGATCCGATACAGGGACTTGTGCAAATACCCTGTATTGAAAGAAATACAATGGGCGCTATAAAAGCTATAACTGCCAGCCAGCTTGCATTACAAAGCGCCCCTGATTATGCAAAAGTAAGCCTTGATGGTGTTATAAAAACTATGTGGGATACAGCGCTTGATATGAACAGTAAGTACAAGGAAACTGCTGATGGAGGATTAGCAGTAAACATACCATTGAGCTTGAGTGAATGTTAAGTTGTAAAATTCGTCAGTTGTTAATTCTTATCTTTTTATGCAAATTAACTTTGTCGTCTATCTCTATACTAAACTCTTGAACAAAAGCTTTAACTTGTAAGTTGTAAATCATTAAAACTTTCTTTCAATTGATGAAAAATTTTTTTACAAATAAATTTTTGTTGGCTGTTTTAATTTTCTTCCTTCCTTTTTACGGATATGGATTGGGGGTGCTTACTCATGAAGCAATTATTGATGCTCTATGGGAAAAATCAATTTTGCAATTACTAAAAGCCAGGTATCCATCTGCAACTGCAGAAGAGCAAAAAGAAGCGCACGCTTATGCATACGGCGGGGCTGTTAGTCCCGACATGGGATTTTATCCCTTTGGCAGTGCTTTATTCACAAATCTTGTTCATTATGTACGCAGCGGAGATATGGTTAATGCATTGCTTAAAGATGCAAACAATATTAATGAGTATGCTTTTGCTCTCGGATTTTTGTCTCATTACAATGCAGATAATTATGGGCATCCGTTAGCTACCAATCGAAGCATTACGCTGGTTTATCCAAAGCTTCGCAGAAAGTACGGAAGCGTAATAACTTATGCAGAGAATAAAATTTCTCACATGAGAATGGAGTTTGGTTTTGATGTTTTGCAAATTGCAAAGGGAAATTATGCAACAGATGCTTACCACGGCCTCATTGGTTTTAAAGTAGATACATCTGTATTGGCAAGAGCCTTTTTTGAAACCTATGGGTTGAATATTGATGATGTTTTTAAAAATCGGTTTCCATTGGCTATTGAAGTATTTCGGTGGACAGTTGCAAATATATTTCCTTTTATTACCAAAGCCGCGTGGGCTGCTAAAGGATCTGATATATTAAAAAAAGATTCTACAGCAACCAGTAAAAAATTCAGGTTTAAAATGCGTCAGAAAGAATATAATAAGCAATATGGAACCGGCTATAGACATCCCGGATTTTTTCCAACTATGTTATCTTTTTTTATTCGTGTTTTACCAAAAGTTGGTCCGTTGAGATCACTTAAATTTAAAACACCAACAGCACTATCTGAAAAATATTTTGATCAAAGTTTTGATACAATCATACAGCATTATTCAGCCAACTTAAAACAATTAAGGCAGCCGGATCTTAATTTAAAAGATATTGACTTTGATACCGGCAAGCCAACTGCTTCCTGTGAGTACAGCCTTGCTGACGAAACGTATGATATATGGTTATTAAAACTTAAGGATAGTAAATTTAAAAATGTAACCTCATCGCAAAAGCAAAATATTATTGGCTTTTATCATTCGATGGATGATTCTAAAAATGTCAGGTACACAAAAAAATGCAGCGAAGTATATAATGCATTTAAAGAACTTCAAAGTAATAATCCTGATCAATAGTTTCTCTCTTTAAATGCCTGATGTAGTTTGGGTAATAAAATTCTTAGGTAGTTGAAAACTTTCACACGCCATACTTCCTCTTAACATCCCTGTCTGTTTCTCTTGCTTTAATGGTTTCCCTTTTATCGAAGATTTTTTTTCCTTTGCCTAAACCAATTTCCATTTTTGCAAATCCCTTTTCACTGATAAATATTTTTAAAGGAATAATTGTATAGCCTTTCTCTTTTATTTTATTCTCCAGTTTTTTTAATTCTTTTTTTTGTAGCAATAATTTTCTTTCCTGCATAGGCTGATGGTTGTGAATATTGCCAAAATTATATTCAGCAATGTGAAGACTTTTTACAAACAATTCACCTTTATCAAAAATACAATAGCTGTCATTAAAACTTACTTTGCCCGCCCTGATAGATTTTATCTCAGTGCCACTCAACACCATACCAGCAATGTATTTTGTTTCAAAGTAATATTCGTAATATGCTTTGCGGTTGCTAAGTTCCATGTGATGGCTTAGACCTATAAGGTTTTAAAAACCTTCCAGGTCTTTTCGTAACTTTTTATAAGAATCAATTTTTAAACAACACTAAGAGTTGTGTTATCTTCTCTTTTAATTCTTTTCTTGGCACAATAAAATCTAAAAAGCCATGTTCCAGTAAAAATTCGCTTCGCTGAAAGCCTGGTGGAAGGTCTTTTTTTGTTGATTCTTTAATAACACGGGGTCCTGCAAAACCTATAAGAGCGCCGGGCTCGCCCATTATTATATCTCCCAACATTCCAAAGGAAGCCGTGATACCTCCAAAAGTAGGGTCGGTACAAAGAGAGAAGTAAGGAATTTTTGCGTCAGAAAGCTGTGATAATTTTCCGGAGGTTTTTGCCAGTTGCATTAACGAAAAAGCGCTTTCCATCATTCTTGCACCGCCGCTTTTATTAATGATCATGAGAGGAATTTTATGTTCAATGCAGTAATCACATGCTCTTGAAATTTTTTCTCCCATTACACTACCAAGGCTACCACCTATAAACTCAAAATCCATACAGGCAACAACAATATCATTGCCATTTACTTTACCATGAGCAACAGTAATTGAATCATGAATATTTGATTTTGCATACGTTTCGTCAAGGCGCTGCTGGTAAGGTTTTAAATCAACAAATCCTAAATAATCCTTTGACTTTATATTGGCAAACAGCTCTGTGTATTGATCATTATCAAATAAAATATCAAAATATTCTTCACTGCCAATACGATGATGATGCTCGCATTTAGGACAGACGAATAAATTTTCTCTCAGGTCAGAAATTGTAAGCGTTAATTTGCATGAAGGGCATTTTGTCCATAAGCCATCAGGCGCTTCTTTTTTATCTTTTGTTGAAGTAGTAATATTTTTCTTTATCCTTCTGAACCAGCTGCGCCTGGCTTCCTCGGCTTCCCCTTCTTCACCTGCAAGGTTCGCATCAAAATCTTCTTCGTGTTTCATAAAAAGTCATTAAGTCATTTGTCATTAAGTCATTAGAGTTTTTGATCATCTGTACTACTCAATGACCAATGACCCAATGACCTTTCCTGGTATTTTATGCCACTGTAATATCTTTATTTAAATATACATCTTGTGTTGCATTTAATAATTCAATACCATCTTTCATTGGTTTTTGAAAGGCTTTTCTTCCCATTATCAATCCCATGCCACCGGCACGTTTATTTACAACGGCAGTGGCTATAGCTTCCTGCAGATCAGACTCACCCATGCTTTCACCGCCGCTGTTAATCAAGCCAACTCTTCCTGCATAACAATTTAAAACCTGGTACCTGCAAAGATCAATAGGATGGTCGCTTGTTAATTTTTCATAGACAAGTTTAGAAGTTTTGCCATGTTTTGTTGCAAGATACCCGCCATTATTTGTAGGCATTTTTTGTTTGATGATATCTGCCTGCAATGTTACTCCAAGATGATTTGCCTGCCCGGTTAAATCAGCGCTTGCATGATAATCTATACCATCTACTTTAAATGCATTGTTACGCAAATAGCACCATAAGATGGTACACATACCTAATTCATGCGCCTGTTCAAAAGCTTCTGCAACTTCTTTTAATTGCCTTGCACTTTCAGCGCTGCCCCAATAAATAGTGGCGCCAATTCCAACCGCTCCCATGTTCCATGCACTTTTTACAGTGCCAAACATTGTTTGGTCATATTTGTTAGGATAACTTAAAAACTCGTTGTGATTTATCTTAACGATAAAAGGAATTTTATGAGCATACTTTCTGCTCATTATGCCAAGCACTCCAAATGTAGATGCTACACCATTACATCCGCCTTCTATAGCTAATTTGATAATATTTTCAGGGTCGAAATAAATGGGATTAGGTGCAAAAGATGCGCCGGCACTATGTTCTATGCCCTGGTCAACAGGAAATATTGAACAGTATCCCGTGCCACCCAATCGTCCGTTATCAAGTAATGTTTGCAAACTATGCAATACCCTGTTGCTGCGATTACTGGATGACCAGATCTCATCTACATGATTAGGAGATGGAAGCGTAATTTGTGATTTATCAATGGTTGTGCACTTATGATTTAGTAAGTAATCAGCTTTATCACCCAGAAGTTCTATAATTTTTTTTGAAGTCATTCGGTACAGTTTTAAGATGTCTGCAAACGTACTGAATTTTACAAAATAATCTATAAGTGAATAAATAAATAGGGTAAATAAAGTATTTAAAGTAAAATAGGTTACCACTGGGAATGACTTATTGACCTAATGACCTAATGACTTTAATAAGTTTTCAAAATATTCAGGTACTTGCAATAGATGGCTTCCATACCAGCTGAACATTTCTCCATCTGCTAAAATTATTTTTTTATCGGGCAAATGTTGTTGTAATTCATCTACATGTTTTTGTTTGAAAGGGTAAGGCTCGGAAGACAATAAAATCAATTGGCAATTGGCAACATGCAATTCTTCCAAACTAATCACCGGGTAACGATTTTTATTTTCAAAAACATTTTGTAAGCCGCAATACTTCATCATATCATTTATAAAAGTATCGCCGCCAATCGTCATATATGGTTTTTGCCAAATGAGATAGCAAGTTTGTTGTTTGTGGTTTGTGGTTTGTAGTTGTGAGAAATTCGTTTTAATTCGTGTAATTATTGTTGATGCTTCATTCTCTTTACCCGTTAATTCTCCTACATCTTTTATCATTAGCAATGCATCTTCCAAAGTATTTACATCAGTAACCCAAACATTCAATTCATTTGCCAGTTCTTCTATTTGTTCTTTTACATTTTCTTCTTTGTTAGCAATTACCAGGTCAGGCTGAAGTTTTTTTATAAGATCAATATGTACACTTTTTGTTCCGCCAACTCTTGTTTTATTTTTAAACCAATCTGCAGGATGAACACAAAACTTGGTTATACCAATCACTTCTTTTTCTAAACCAAAATAAGAGAGCAGTTCTGTTTGTGAAGGAACTAATGAAATTATTTTTTGTGGTGGCTGTTTAAAATGTTGTGCTGAAGTAATAATCATCTGACCTAAAAATAAAAAACTTCCGCAGAAATCTACGGAAGCTTACTTTTTTAAACCAACAAGCACATTTGTGAGCTGGTTTCCTGGGGACTTCAGCGTCAAGAGTTTTTTAATTCTCCCGCCGGAAAGTTTCCGGTTTCAGCGTAGTCTTTAGAAGGATTGAACTTTTGCGTTTAACCTTCGGGTTTGGTTTCTTTCACTGGATATTTGGACGGTCATTCATTCGGATATTTTCAGTTTTTAGCTTTGGATATTGGATTTGATTTTCTAAAATACTATTATCCTTTTCGGCTCTGTTTGGATTTTATTGGATTTAAAAAAACAAGAAGTTGATTGATACCGGATTTTGTTTTGGTTTTTTAATGGATTTGGATTTTTTAAAACGGTATTTCTAATCTGGATATTTTTGGATCAATGTTTTAAATCAACATCAATCAACTTCTGGAACAAAGATACCTTGATGCATATCCCTG
>JADGPX010000123.1 GCA_017882215.1 Chitinophagaceae bacterium
AGGAACAGAGCCAATATTTACTCGATTTGCAGTTATCCCACCCATTTGATTATTACTGGTTACGCTAACTATTTCAGTTTTAATTGTATCTTTTTTTGGCTGTTTAATGATAAGCTGTTCTTTAACTATTCTTGTTTTAGGATTAGTTGTCAATTGATTTTTAATAGATACTGACGTATCAAGCTTATTTGTGTTACTACTTTTGATTGTATCTGAGGTGGGAAAATTTGTAGGAAAAGATTTGTCTGGTTCTAATGACTGTACAGATGATTTGATAGTATATTTATTCAATGCCAGGAAAATTGTAGTCAATACTAAAATAATTATGATAGTGAACATCATTTTTGGATGTTCAGCAATTAAGTCCCAAAAAGTTCTACCTCTGTTATTAGAATGTGTCATATAAGTCTATCCATAAATTTAAACTCTTTTATTTACAATCTTTCCTGCCACTTCACCACCATTTCATTTTTCCAGCTAACAAAATCTCCTGCTGCAATATGCTCACGGGCTTTGGTAACAATGTCTAAATAAAAAGCAAGGTTGTGTATGCTGGCTATCTGTAATCCTAAAATTTCTTTTGACTTAATTAAATGCCGAAGGTAGGCTTTGCTATATTGGTTGCTTACTTCGCAATCAATTTCATCATCAATGGGTGAAAAATCTTTCTCCCACTTTTTGTTATCAATATTAATTACACCATTGCTCGTAAATAACATTGCATTGCGGCCATTACGGGTTGGCATTACGCAATCAAACATATCAATACCCAAAGCAATACATTCTAAAATATTCCAGGGCGTCCCAACCCCCATTAAATAACGGGGCTTATCTGTTGGCAGATTATCGCAACACAGTTCGCTTATCTCGTACATTTTTTCTGTTGGCTCTCCTACGCTTAATCCGCCAATAGCATTTCCTGTGGCGGCTTTTGAAGAAATATATTCACACGATATTTTTCTCAGGTTATGATACACACCACCTTGTACAATTGGAAATAAATTTTGTGAATAGCCATATTTATTTTCAGTTTCATCAAATCGTTTAATGCATCTATCCAACCAGCGATGTGTTAGCTCCATCGAAGTTTTTGCATAATTGTATTCACTGCCACCGGGCGGACATTCATCAAAAGTCATTATGATATCTCCGCCAATTATTCTTTGAATATCTATTACCACTTCAGGAGTAAATAAATGTTTGCTCCCATCAATATGATTTTGAAATAAAGCTCCTTCTTCAGAAAGTTTTCGATTCTGGCTCAAAGAAAAAACCTGGTAGCCTCCGCTGTCAGTAAGTATTGGCTTATTCCATCCCATAAATTTGTGTAAGCCACCTGCTGCTTCCATCACTTCCAATGCAGGACGTAAAAACAAATGATAGGTATTTCCTAAAATAATTTGTGCTTTTACATCATTATGTAATTGTTGCTGGGTAACAGCTTTCACACTTCCCACTGTGCCAACCGGCATAAAGATCGGAGTGAGAATTTCTCCATGATCGGTAGTAATTTTTCCTGCTCTTGCTTTGGAATTTTTATCTGTATGCTGTAATTGAAATGTAAGTGAAGCCATTGTAAAAGCTATGAGCTACCAGCTATGAGCCGTGAGCTATTTTAATTCTTAATACTACTTTTGATGTCATGATATCTATTTCTTGTGTACAAATAATATTTTACAGTTTTTGCCTGGCAACTGCTGTGCAGGTTTTTTATTACCTGTTTTTCTTTTCACGGCTTGCTTTTTTTAAATCCAAAACAAAAAATATTTCACAAACACATCCTGTTTCTGTAATTATTTGTGCAAGAGATGAAGCGGCAAATTTAGCTAAAAATCTTCCGGGTGCTTTGGTTCAAAAATATAGCACTACGCATGAGGTTATTGTAATTAATGATAACTCCTTAGATGAAAGCAAATATATCCTGGAAGAATATCAAAGAACATTTAAGCAATTGCAGATCGTTGAGTTAAAACAGGAAGCAAAATTTATTCCCGGTAAAAAGTTTCCTTTAAGTGTTGGAATCAAGACGGCTAAACATGAAATTCTATTGATGACGGATGCTGATTGCGTTCCTGCCAGTGAGTTCTGGATTGAGAAAATGCAGGAAGGTTACAGGGAAAATACGGAGATAGTATTAGGGTATGGAGCTTTTCATAAGAAAAAAGAATTTTTAAATAAGCTTATCCGGTGGGAAACTTTTCATACGGCACTGCAATATCTTTCCTATGCTTCTGCAGGATTGCCATACATGGGTGTTGGTAGAAATTTAAGTTATAAGAAATCAGTTTTTTTCAGGCACAAAGGTTTTTCATCTCATAATCATGTTGCCAGTGGCGATGATGACCTGTTTATAAATTTAGCGGCAACGAAAACCAACACACAAATAGTGATTGATAAGGATGCTTTCACTTTATCAGAGCCGCCAAAAACGTGGGGTGAATGGATGAAACAAAAGCGCCGGCATTACACTACCAGCAGGTATTACAAAGCAATTCATAAATTTTTATTGGGATTATATGCTTTATCGCATGGCGCTTTTTACCCATTGTTTATTGCAAGCATGTTATTCTTTAGCTGGAAGATCGCTTTATTAGTTTTTGGAGTGAGATTTTTATTTCAATGCATTATTTTTTATAAGACGATGAATAAACTTGATGAAAAAGATTTGTTTCCATGGTTTTTTGTTCTGGATATCTGGATGTTTTTTTATTATATAATTTTTTCATTTGCTATGTTTAAAAAGCCAAGGAAAACATGGAAATAATTTTGAACCATGATTTGGGTAGATTAAGGGATTAAATTGTCTGAACCATGGTTCAGACTTTATTTTTGCGTAGATAATAATGAACATAATCAATAAATATTTTTCAAACCTTTCTCCTCACCAACTTGAGCAGTTTGCTGCCTTGAAAGATTTGTATGTTGAATGGAATGAAAAAATAAATGTTATCTCAAGGAAGGATATTAATAATTTTTATGAGCATCATGTACTCCATTCATTATCTATTGCCAGGCAATTTTCTTTTCCTGATGGATATAGCATTATTGATATAGGCACCGGCGGCGGTTTCCCGGGTATTCCTCTTGCTATATTTTTTCCTGAAGTAAAGTTTCATTTAACAGACAGCATCAATAAAAAATTAAAAGTGGTTAACGAAGTTGCCAATGCCATAGAATTAACTAACGTAACCACACAACATACAAGAGCTGAAGATATAAAAGATAAAAAATTCGATGTAGCGATTTCAAGAGCAGTTGCTCCATTAAAAGATCTTTGGCAATGGAGTAAGCCATTACTCAAAGAAACAGTCAATGGTCAATGCCTGCCTGCCGGACAGGCAGGGTCAATGCCTGCCTGCCGGACAGGCAGGGTCAATGGCCTGATTTGTCTTAAAGGTGGTGACCTTTCAAAAGAAATCTCTGAAAGTGGTGTAAGGCCACAGGTTTGGGAAATTGAAAAAATATTTGAAGAAGAATTCTTTGAAGAGAAATATATTCTGTACGTGGCACCCTAAACAAAGTATAAGCTTATAGGAAAATATGTAAATTTGTGATTACTCAAACCAATGCAATGGAACAGCTCATTTTAAAAATAAAGAATAAAAGAAAAATGCCATTTTTAAAAGAGCTTTTAAAACACATGGATTTTGTTGAGGTTGTAGAACGTCCCGGAAAAAAACTCACAGCCAGAGAAAAAGAAATTTTGGATGGTATTGAAGAATCAGTTGAATTCGTAAAAAAACATATTAAAGGAGAAGTGAAAGCAAAATCTTTTAAGCAACTTCTTAATGAGTTTTAGAATTAATTATATAGACGTTTTTGCTAAAGAAAACTTACACCTTCCTTACCAGCCAGTTATCTGTTTGCGGAGTATTGCCTATCGGAAAATTATGGGAATCCCCTGTATCTGTAAAGCCCCATTTTTTGTAAAATAATTTTGCTTTCTGATTGTGTTCCCAAACTCCAAGCCACATCATCTCATAATTTTTTTCAGCAGCAAACCGTAAAGCAAAAGACATTAATGCAGCGCCAATCTTTTTTGAGTGGTATTCTTTTAATACATAAATTCTTTTTACTTCCAGTGCCTTATATTTTTTAATGGCAGCATACTCTGTGTAGTTTTCTTTTAATCTCATATAACCTGCAGCTACATTATTATACCATGCAATGAAGTAATAATCTTCTTCATCTTTTAATTCATTAAAAGTAACATCATGTGAAAAAGCATTATCTACAAAGCGCTGCAATTCTTTATCGGTACATGTACCTCTGAATGTGTCTTTAAAAGTTATTTTGCTAAGATGAGATACGAGGTCTGCATCCTGCGGGGTTGCTCTTTTAATATTTATTTCAGGCGTTACCACTTTAATTGCAGCAAATTATTTCTTCGCTCTATATCTGCCAGCCTGTGTGTAGGATCTATCTCTGCTTCTTTTAAATCAGTAAGTTTTCTTTTAAATTCAACAATATAAGTTGGATGTGTCCATCTCCATTCTTCATGAACAAATCTTGCAGTTTTATTTTCAGCTGGTTTTTCTCCAAACATTAAATTTAATGGTATATAATGCAGCTCTTTGCTTCCATCTTTAAATCTTAATTCAAGATCGATCGGCATTGGCATTTCTCCAACTCTTTTCAATCTTATTTTTGATACTCCGTTTTCTTCCCATAGGCTATCAATGCCATAGTCCACTGTTTTCAGTGTGTTCATCATATATTCTTTATACCATTGTAATTGAATATTGCTCACCTTTTCAGCAACACGAATAAAATCATTTGGATTTGGATGTTTAAAGCGCCATTGCTTATAATATTCAAGTAGAATTTTATCAATATTTTCTTCACCAACTATGTAACCTAATTGCCTTAAAAACACAGCGCCTTTATAATATGCATTTGTATTATACGCTAAATTGGTACTAAACCAGTTGGCATGTGTACTCATAGGCTCATCAAACCTGCTTCTTGCTAAATTGAAATAGCTGTCATATTCATCAGCCCCTTCAAAAAAGTTTTTTTTATGCAGCCATGCAAACACTCTTGCTTCTGCATAATCAGCAAATCCCTCATCCATCCAGGCATATAAATTTTCATTAGTGCCCAGCATCATTTGATACCAGCTATGGCAGAACTCATGCAAAGCAGTAGGGAAAGAATAGTCTTTAATCAAAGTTGCCATCGGATATTCAGTGCCACCACCTCCGCCTTGTAAAAAAGAATACACAGGGTATGGGTAAGGCCCAAATGTTTTTGCCATAAATGGATAGACCATAACAAATGTATCGGCAGTAGCCTGCCATTTGTTTTCAGTAGCGGGATCATTTTTATAGATAAAATGTAATAAGGGACCGTTGGCTGTTTGCCTTGTGAAGTGTTTATAATCAGGATCTGCAGCCCATACAAAATCATGCACATTTTTAGCTGAAAATTTCCATGTTCTTACATCTCCCTGTACAGGCTTTAATGAAGTACCTTCTTTATCATATCCCCAGCCGATGGATGATGCATTTTGTAAAACACCTGTAGCTCCCAATTTATAATTTTTATCAATTGTGATATTTACATCAAAATCTCCCCACACGCCATAAAACTCATGGCTTATATAATCATCAGCATGCCAGCCCTCATAATCATACTCTGAAATTTTTGGATACCATTGCCCCATACTGTAGCGAATACCTTCAGGATTGTCTCTTCCGCTGCGGCGTGAAAGTTTAGGTACCTGGCATTCAAATTCAGTATTAAAAATTGTTGAAGACTTTGGTAATATAGGTTTATCAAGATTTACCTCAAGTATAGTTTCATGCAATTTGGTTTTTTGCAATCTTCCATTACTAAAAAATTTTAAAACACGGCAGTAGCCCTGTTCTTCGGGTGTCATTTCAACGATACGTTTTTTAAAACGGGAATCAAAGTCTGTCACGGACTTACCATTTCTATCTGTTCCTAAAACAAGATCTTCGGTACTGCGGCTGTTAACATCCATCATACTGTTGGGCTTAAAAGCATTCCAGAATAAATGAATAAAAATGCGCTTTAATGTATCGGGAGAATTATTTGTGTAAGTAATGGTTTGCCTGCCTTTAATAATATTAGTTTTAACATCAACACTTACATCCATTGCATATTTTACACGCTGCTGCCAGCGATCAGGCTGGGCAAAAGTGAAAAGTGAAAAGTAAAAAGTGAAAAGTAAAAAGATACTGATCTTTTGCATAGATGAATAAATTGAGGTGCAAATTTCGGTAAAATATAGAAGAGGGGATTAAAAGAAAGTATAAAAATTTGATGGATAAATATAAAATTCAATGAAGGAAATAATTTACAAAAGCATTATCTCCTTATCATATTAAGCATTGCCAACGTTTCAGTTATCATCTGTGCATTATATTCAATAGTGAGCTCCTTATGATTAACTGCATCTACTATTGTTCCTATCCAGCACAATCCGCCGGTAAAAAAATATAATATTCCCATGCCCGTGTGTCCTAATACAAACCGGTGAATTCCTGCAACGAAAACGAGTCCCAGAAGGCATAGTAATAAAATTGTTTGTGGATCTTTTCTTTTAGACCGGTATATCATGCAGAAATGCGTAAGTTCTTCATCGCTAAATCCTTTTGTGCGTGAATTGATCGTTATTAATTCTTCGGGAGTAACATCATACAGGTATTTTAAAAATACGGGATTGATGCCACTACTGCTGCTGTCGTATTGCATAATTATTATTTAATTTTTTTGAGAATAGATGTAGCTGTAATAATTTATATATCCTGTATAGAATAATGATGACTGCAAAAATGCCAAGCGGGTGCGATGAGAAAGAAGCCTGTATATTTCCATGAAATAAATAGCTGATGGAATGACCGAGACCACAGCCCGGACAAAAATTGATTCCCAGCATTTTAAAAACACATAACGAAAAGTGAGGATCAGTACCAGGTGGCATTAAAGCCAGCAATGTTATGGAAGCGATCCAAAATGTTAACTCAAAATATCTTCTGAATACTATTCGCAAGGTTACTGATTTTGTGTGCAAAAATATTTACTTAGCGTCTGTAATTACTTTATGCCTTTTTTTAAGAACGTGTTTAAGAACGGTTATGGTTGGCATATCATCACCCAAAAGCCTGCCCCATGGCTCTAATCCTTGCACTCTGTCAAATATTACTTTACAAATTGCTATTAATGGTATACTAAGAAACATACCCGCCACGCCGCATAATGCGCCACCAATAAGCACGCCTATTATGGATATTAATGCATTTAATTTTACTCTTGATGCAATTACTTTTGGCACCAAAAAATTATTATCAATAAACTGAACTATCATAAGAACGATAACTGCCCAGATCATTTTTGTAATTGAATCTGTATTGGTAAATGTAATGAGCGCTGTAAGTACAACGGCAACAAAGCCCCCGATGTAAGGGATAAGATTTAATATGGCTGCTATAATACCAAGCAGAATGGCAAACGGAGCGCCGAGTATTATTAAGCCGGTAATATTAAGAATGGCTACTATACTGGTTTCTGTTAACAGCCCGATTATATAATGCTGCATTACATACCTTATTTCGTGTATTACTGCCTGCACATTTTCATAATGTTTTTTATCAAAAATTTCTGTAACAAAGCGCAGCAAAAGCATACGATAATAAAGAAAGAGAAAAGTATAAACAGGCACAAGAACAATTGTTGCAATAGAAGTGGTTATAATATTTAATGTACCTACCGGCTCAAGATTATCTATGGTATCTGCTTTGGCTTTGTCAATAATTTTTTGCTGCTGCTCTTCACTTAAATGAAAAGTACGGGTAAGCCATTGCTGAAGCTGATCCCATAAATTATTAAGATTGTGTTTAAGAACGGGCATATCTTTTACAAATGAAGCTATTTGTTTTGATAAAAAAGTTATTAGTGCAGCTACAAATAAAATTGCAATTACCAATGTAATGATAATGGCAAGTATTTTAGGAATATGCCATTTAATTAATTTCTTTTCCAGTGGTCTTAATAAAATAGAAAACATAAATGCAAAGCCCAGCGGCGTTAATATTTGTTGCCCGATATATAAACCGTATAATACCAGGTATACCAAAAGTATAAGCGCAGCCATTTTTGCATATAGTGGCCATGTTTTAATCATAAAAACAAAAGTATGATTATTATTTTCTCCTCATCAAATCTCAATCATGAAATAAGAAATAAAAAATAAGCCCGCCCGGATGACCCGGTCGGACGGGGAATAAAAAATAAGGAATAAGCCCGCCCGGATGACCCGTTCGGACGGGGAATTAGAAAGTTGAAGCAATTTTATTTTGCCTGCCCGGCTGACGCCAGTCGGACAGGCTTCGCCGTTTCAATACTTTTTAGAAATATTGCCATTAATTGATTGGCTTCTTTATAAGCTGACTGCCCTCTTTCGGACTGAAGTATTGGCGTTTTAATTATTTTT
>JADGPX010000124.1 GCA_017882215.1 Chitinophagaceae bacterium
TGATATTTCTCCATAATGTTCAACATAGTCTGATGCAATGTGCAGAATAATAACAGCAAAAACGGCAAGCGCTCTTAATACATCAGCAAAGAAAAAATGCGGCGAAATTTTTTTTGGAAGCATAAGAGAATTTATAAATCTGCAACACCAATATAATTGTGTGGCGCTATTTTCTTTAGTTCTTTCTTTATGGCTGCGGAAATCTTAAGTGAATCAATAAAAGTGTGAATGCTATCTTTATTTAAAGCGATATTATTTCTTGTCAATTCTTTCAAGGCTTCATAAGGCTGAGGATAATTTTCTCTTCTTAAAATTGTTTGAATTGCTTCAGCAACAACTGCCCAGTTGTTATCAAGGTCTTCTTTAATTTTTTGTTCATTCAATATTAATTTACTTATTCCTTTTTGAATGGAGCGTATTGATAAAATTGTATGCGCTACCGGAACACCAATGTTTCTTATCACAGTTGAATCTGTCAAGTCTCTCTGTAATCTGGATATGGGAAGTTTTGCTGAAAAGTGCTCCAGCAAAGCATTTGCAAGGCCAAGGTTGCCTTCTGCATTTTCAAAATCAATTGGATTTACTTTATGCGGCATAGCGCTGCTGCCAACTTCATTCTTATTTATTTTTTGTTTAAAGTATTTCATAGAAATATATTGCCAAATATCACGGCACAGATCAATTAAGATTGTATTGATGCGTTTGATGTTGTCAAAATGCGCAGCCAGCATATCATAATGTTCTATCTGCGTTGTGAATTGTTGTCTCTTCAGTCCCAATTTATTTTCGACAAATTGATTCGCAAATTTTATCCAGTCGGTTTTAGGATAAGCAGCAACATGAGCATTAAAATTACCGGTAGCGCCGCCAAATTTTGCAGTAAAAGGAATATGTTCAAACTGCTCAAGTTGGTTTTGAATTCTTTCGGCAAAAACCATTATCTCTTTTCCCAAAGTTGTTGGTGATGCAGGTTGACCATGTGTATGCGAAAGCATTGCAACATTCTTCCAATCTTTTGCTGATCTTTCCAAACTGCTCTTCAATTCTGTGATCAATGGCAAATATTCCTGTTCAACTGCATCTCTCCATAACATAGGTATAGCGGTATTGTTAATATCCTGTGATGTTAAACCAAAATGTATCCACTCTTTAATATTTCCTGCACCAGCCTTCTCTAATTCATCTTTTAAAAAATATTCAACAGCTTTTACATCATGATTGGTTATTGCTTCAATCTTTTTTATTTTTTGAGCATCACTTAGTGAGAAATTATCAACAAGCCTTTGCAAATAATTTTTTGCTTTGGATGGAAGTACAAAGAACTTTTTCTCAGCCAGAAAAAAAAAGTATTCAACTTCAACAACAACTCTTTGTTTAATTAAGGCAAACTCTGAAAAATATTTACCAAGATGCTCTGATTGCTTTCTGTAACGTCCGTCAATCGGTGAAATGGCAGTAAGTGGCTGAAGCTCCATGCATCAAAGATAAAAAATTGCAGTAAGTCTTTTTAATTTAATAAGTATCTGTTACGATGCATTAAATTTGCAGACTTTTAAAATTAGAAGTATTGAACAGAAAGATAAGAGTTGGAGCAGTAAATTACCTCAATACGAAGCCGCTTATTTACGGTTTTAAAGATGGAGAAATGAAAGATGAAGTTGATCTTGTAGTAGACTATCCTTCAAAAATTGCAGCAATGCTTGCGAATGATGAAATTGATGTTGGATTGGTTCCGGTAGCAATTATTCCCGAATTGAAAGAGCATTATATAATTTCAGATTATTGCATTGGATGTGATGGTGAAGTAGGAAGTGTATGCTTATTCAGCGAAGTTCCGTTAGAAAAAATTGAAAGGGTTTTATTGGATTACCAAAGCAGGAGTTCAGTTGATCTTCTTAAAATACTAATAAAGCACTTTTGGAAAATTGATCCGGCGCTCATTTCTACTTCTGAAGATTACAGAAAAGATATTAATGGCACAACTGCAGGCCTGATAATTGGTGACAGAGCGTTGGAACAAAGAAAGATTTCAAAATATAAATATGACCTGGGATTGGAATGGAAAAAATTTACAGGTCTGCCATTTGTTTTTGCGGCATGGATAAGTAATAAAAAATTAGATCAATCATTTATTGAAGCTTTTAATAAAGCGAATTTGACCGGGCTGCAGCAAATAGATAAAGTAGTTAATGAAAACCCTTACCCGTTTTTTGATCTAAAAAAATATTACACTTCTTACATAAATTACTATTTGGATGAGAAAGCCAGAAAAGGTTTACATCTTTTCCTTAGCATTTTAAACACTGATAACACTCAAAATCCGAACTAACTGATTATTTAAAATGAATATAATATTTTTGAAGTCTTATAGCCTTAATTAATTTATATGAAAGTTGTAATTTTTGCCGGCGGTTTGGGAACACGTATCAGCGAAGAAACAGATGCCCGTCCGAAACCAATGGTGGAGATCGGTGGAAAACCAATGATTTGGCATATAATGAAAATATACAGCCACTTTGGCTTTAATGATTTTATTATCTGCCTTGGGTATAAAGGCTATATCATCAAAGAATATTTTATGCATTATTTTTTGCATAGTTCTGATATTACTATCGAACTAAAAAATAATAAAGTACAAATACACAACACCAGTTCAGAAGCTTTTACAGTAACATTGGTTGAAACCGGACTGGAAACTAAAACTGCAGGAAGATTAAAACAGGTGCAAAAATATATCGGCAACGAAGATTTTATGTTAACATATGGAGATGGTGTATGCGATGTAAATTTAAAAGAGCTTGTAAAATTTCATAAAGCGCATAATAAGATCGCAACCGTAACCTCTATTCAGTTAGATTCACGATTTGGAGGAATGGAAGTTAATGATAATGGAGAAGTGATAGCGTTCAGGGAAAAAGCACACGATGAAAGCAAATGGATCAATGGTGGTTTTTTTGTTTTAAAACCTGAGGTCTTTAAATACCTGAAAGGTGATATGACAAATATGATGTGGGAAGACAGGCCGTTGGAGCGGCTTACCACAGATAACGAATTAGTTGCTTACAGGCATAAAGGCTTTTGGAAATGCATGGATGCTTTGCGTGACAAGATAGAGTTAGAAGAATTATGGAAAAATAATGAAGCCAAATGGAAAGTCTGGTAAAACAAGAAAGCCTTCAAAAATTTTATAGTGGCAAAAAAATTTTTGTTACAGGTCATACCGGTTTTAAGGGATCATGGTTAATTACCTGGTTGCATTTATTAGGTGCTTCGGTAAAAGGTTATGCCCTGCAACCCGAAAATGAAAAAGATATTTACAACATTGTTTCTCCGCATTTACATACAGAAAGTATCATTGCGGATATCAGGGATAAACAAAAGTTACAGGAAGAAATAATTAGCTTTCAACCCGACTTTATTTTTCATTTAGCTGCCCAGCCTTTGGTTCGCCGTTCTTATGAAATACCTGCAGAAACTTTTGAAGTAAATGCAATTGGTACAGCAAATTTGCTGGAAGCTGTTATTCATTTAGAAAAAAAATGTACCACGGTTATTGTTACTACTGACAAAGTGTATAAAAATAAAGAATTGAAGAAACCTTATAAAGAAAAGAATAGGTTAGGTGGTTACGATCCTTACAGCGCAAGCAAAGCGTGTACAGAATTAGTTACTGAATCTTTTCACAGATCATTTTTTGATATTAAAAAAATTGGAACACACAAAAAGGCTTTAGCTACCGCAAGAGCCGGGAATGTTATCGGTGGCGGCGATTGGAATAAAGACAGGATAATTCCTGATATTATTAATCATTTAAGTTCAGGCGAGTCAATACCGGTAAGAAATCCAAATGCAATAAGACCATGGCAACATGTACTGGAACCCCTAGGTGGTTATTTATTGCTTGGGGGTTTGCTCAATGAAAGCCCTGAAAAATTATCCGCGTCTTTCAATTTTGGCCCAAAAAAGAAAGACCATTTTACTGTAAAAAAACTGGTGAATATATCTATTGAGTGCTGGGGAGCAGGCGATTGGAAAGATATGTCCGATGCCTCGCAACCACATGAGGCAGGCATTTTAAAGCTTAATATAAATCGTGCAAAAAAAGAATTAAACTGGCGACCGAAATTAAACAGCAAAGAAGCAATACAATGGACAATTGACTGGTATAAGCAACCATCTGAAATACTTTTTAATTATACCATTGCGCAAATTAAAAGCTACCAGCACAAATGAAATTTAAAGAAACCAAGCTTGCAGGAAGCTATGTTGTAGATATTGTTGCTGCAGCTGATGAAAGAGGATGGTTTGCAAGAACTTTTGATAAAGATGAATTTAAAAAAATTGGATTTAGCGCAGAATGGGTGCAGCTAAACCATTCGTTTACAAACAAAGGCGGTACTTTAAGAGGAATGCATTATCAATTGCCACCTTTTGCAGAAATAAAACTTCTGAGATGTATCGCCGGGGCGATATTTGATGTAATTATTGATCTGAGAAAAAACTCGGCTACTTTTTTACAATGGTTTGGAACAGAGCTTTCGGCAGAGAATAAAAAAATGATCTACATTCCTGAAGGCTTTGCACATGGGTTTCAAACACTAACTGATAATTGCGAATTGATATATCATCATTCTCAATTTTATAAGCCAGGCTTTGAAGGAGGAATAAAATATGATGATCCGATGATAAATATTCAATGGCCAAATGCAGTAACAAATATTTCTAAAAGAGATGAGGAGCATCCTTACCTCGCTAAAAATTTTGAAGGCATAAAAATTTAATAATGAACTGCAGATTTTGTAAAGCTCCTTTAACGCATGTTTTTATTGATCTGAATAATTCTCCTGCATCTAATTCTTTTTTAACCAAAGAACAATTAAATGAGCCTGAAATATTTTATCCGCTAAAAGTTTTTATTTGTGAAAAATGCTTTTTGGTGCAGGTAGATGAATACAAGAAATCTGATGCGATCTTCAGCAGCGATTATGTTTACTTCTCTTCGTTTTCTACAAGCTGGTTGGCGCATGCAAAGGAATACACAAAAAAAATGACTGATCGTTTTGGATTAACTAAAAAATCTAAAGTGATTGAAATTGCCAGCAACGACGGCTATCTTCTGCAATATTTTAAAGAACAAAATATACCTGTGCTCGGTATTGAGCCAACAGCTAACACTGCCGAAGTTGCAGTTCAAAAAGGTATTGAAACAGTTGTTGATTTTTTTGGAGTAAGGCTTGCAAAAGAATTAGTGGCTAAAAATATAAAGGCAGATCTGTTACTTGGTAACAATGTATTGGCACATGTTCCGGATATTATGGATTTTGTTGCCGGGATGAAGATCCTGCTAAAGGAAAATGGTGTAATAACAATGGAGTTTCCGCATTTGATGCAGCTTGTTGATAATAACCAGTTTGATACTATTTACCATGAACACTTTTCTTATTTATCATTCCATATTGTAAAGCAAATTTTTGAATCGCAGGGATTAAAAATGTTTGATGTAGAAGAAATACCGACACATGGCGGTTCATTGCGGATATATGCAACGCATCAGGAAAATAAACAACAGAAAGTATCAGAGAATGTAAATATTCTTTTGGAGAAAGAATATTCAAAAGAAATGAATACTCTTCACTATTACAATAACTTTCAGCAAAAAGCATTGAAAGTAAAATTAGACATAACCGATTTTCTTATTAAACAAAAAAAAGAGAACCTGCCTACCGGACAGGCAGGTAAAAAGGTAGCTGCTTATGGCGCTGCTGCTAAAGGAAATACACTTTTAAATTATTGCGGAATAAAAAATGATCTCATTGATTTTGTTGTTGATGCCAATCCTCATAAACAAAATAAATTTTTACCTGCAAGCCATATTCCTGTTATGAATGAAGATGAATTGAAAAGAAATAAACCTGATTATGTCATCATTCTTCCATGGAATTTAAAAAAAGAAATAACTGAACAATTAAATTATATAAAAGAATGGGGTGGAAAATTTGTAGTGGCAATTCCTCAACTTGAAATTTTTTAAAATGAAAATTTTAGTAACAGGAGCAACAGGTTTTATCGGCAGTCATGTAATAAATGAGTTATTAAAATATGATCATCAAATTATTATTGCTGTAAGAAATAAAAATTCAGTAAAACATCTTCAGGATAAAATAAAAGTTATTGAGTTTGATCTTGATAATTTACAATCAAACAAAAATTATTTTTCTGAATCAGGCAAACCTGATCTATTGATACATCTTGCATGGCAAGGCTTACCGAATTACAAAGAGAAGTTTCATTTAGAAAAAAATCTTCCTTCTCATTCTGCGTTTTTAAAAAATATAGTTAGTAATGGTTTACAAAACTTAGTTGTAACCGGCACCTGCTTTGAATATGGAATGAAGGAGGGTTGCTTATCTGAGGAAATGGAAAGTGATCCGCAAAATCCTTATGCATTAGCAAAAGATAAATTACGTAAATTTTTAGAGGAGTTGCAAAAGCAAAATTCTTTTAATTTAAAATGGGTCCGTTTGTTTTATATGTATGGCAAAGGGCAAAATCCTAATTCATTATTTTCGCAATTGGAAACAGCATTACAAAAGGGAGATAAAGTTTTTAATATGAGTGGCGGCGAGCAGTTAAGAGATTATTTACCAGTTGAAAAAGTAGCTGAATATATAGTAAAGATCGCTCTTCAAAATAAAATAAATGGAATTATTAATTGCTGCAGCGGGGTGCCTGTTAAAGTAAAAACACTTGTAAAAAATTATTTAAAAGAAAACAATAAAACAATTGATTTGAACCTGGGGTATTATCCTTATGCCGATTATGAACCAATGGCTTTTTGGGGAGATGATACTAAACTTAAAAAAATATTAACTAATGAATGATCCGGTAAAGCAATTTGTTGAAGAGAGAGAGATAAGAATTAAAGGAAATGCAAACAATCAAACGCTGATCGCAGCAGCTAAGCAGTTTAACAATGCATCCAATTCTGCACAATATTCTTATAACTTCAGTTGGATGGGCAGACCCATTATCCAGTATCCGCAGGACATGATAGCCATGCAGGAAATTATTTGGGACATAAAGCCTGATCTGATAATTGAGGCCGGCATTGCACATGGCGGATCTCTAATTTATTATGCGTCTTTACTGGAACTTATTGGCAATGGAGAAGTGTTGGGGATTGATATTGATATAAGAGAGCATAACAGGAAGGAGATTGAAAATCATAAGATGTTCAAACGAATAAAAATGATCTCAGGCTCTTCTATTGATGAAACAACAATCGAGGAGGTTAAAAAATACGCTGAAAGCAAAAAAAAGATCTTAGTATCTCTTGACTCCAATCATACACATGATCATGTATTGAAGGAATTGGAATTATATTCTCCATTAGTAAGTCCCGGCTCTTACATTGTAGTTTTTGATACAATAGTCGAAGATCTTCCTGAAGGTTATTTTTCGCAATCACGTCCATGGGGTATAGGAAATAATCCTAAAACAGCCGTTCAGGAATTTTTACAGAACAACAGGCAGTTTGTAATAGATGAAATGATTGACAATAAGCTTTTGATAAGCGTAGCACCAACCGGTTATTTAAAAAGAATTAAATAATTTTTTTATGGGCAGCGAAGAAAAACCATGGGTAAGTTTTTGCATGAGCACCTACAAACGTCCTGAATTATTAAAAGGTCAATTAATTTCTTTATCCAAACAAATCTTTAAAAATTTTGAAGTAGTAATCTCAGATAATGATCCTGAAAATAGTGGAAAAGAAATAGTAGAAAAATTAAATGATCCCAGATTTAAGTATTTCAGCAATGGAGAAAACTTAGGCATGGTGCAAAGTTTTAATTTAAGTATAGAAAAAGCCAACACTGATTACATTGTAATGATAACCGATGATGATCCCGTTGAAGAAAATTTTTTATCAGAACTATTTGAAATATATAAACATAATGATGCCTATGGAATTTATGCCGGCTTTCTAAGAAAGAAAACTTCCCGAAATAAAATTGAACACATTCAAAATGATAAGTTTACTGAAGAAATTTTAGATCCTGGAAAAACAGAAAGAATCCTATGGTCAAGCTGTATTATTAGAAAAGATATAGCTATAGAAGTAGGTAAAATACCCGATTACGGAAGCCCTCATTTGGCCGACCATGCATTTATTGTAATGTCAGGTAGCATAAAGGGAGGAATTATTATCAATAAAATGTATAGTACACTAAGTTCACATAATACTAATTTCTCCAAATCAAATATATCCTATTACCCAACGGGTTGCAAAGGTTTTTATGAAACACTTATAAATTTTTACAAGAATAATACCAGGTACAAATAAAATGCACTGCCGAATGGTAAAATAAATAATGAAGATAAACCGCTCCCCGCTATAAAACAAAAACA
>JADGPX010000125.1 GCA_017882215.1 Chitinophagaceae bacterium
ACCATTTGTACCATACATACATTGACTCGATTATTACGGTTTTATTTACGTTCGCAACGTTTCCAAAGAATTCGCTGTATCTTTCGATATTTTCTAGTGCATCCATTTTTTTTTAGTTTTTTAATAAGTGTAAATATAAGACGTGAATTTTTTACGGTAGTTGCGTTTAACAAATCATTTAAATAGTTAACAGGTTTAGTAAGACTGACTATAATAGACAAGGTTTAACAGCCCACCTCACCCTACCCCTCTCCATAAGTGGAGAGGGGGATTATTTTTTGCTTCCAAATTGCTTACGTGTTTCTATTTTTTGTATTTCCCTTTCAATAATTAGCCTGGCTATTATATCGGCAGCATCCTTTCCGGCATCTTCTTTTAAAATCCTTTTTAATTTGTTTTCGTCCACATCTACTTTGTATAAGATTGCAACCAGCCTTTGAAAATTATTTTGGATAAGATCATTAATAAAGACAATAAGCTTTTCCTGTAATGCCTGCATTAAAATACCTTCTGCAAAGTCAGTATCAATTTGTTTGTTGATTATCTGTATCAATTCCTTTTTAACCATGCAGATCTGATTTAGAATTTTTCCATTACGCCAAGCCCAAATAATGCGAAGTCATACTTTACAGGATCAGCTTCATCTAAGCTACGAAGGTTAGCTGTTAGTTCCAGTGCTGCCTGCCAATCAGTTGCTTTGCGATCCAATAAATTAAAATGCCTGGCAACTCTTGCCACATGTACATCTATCGGGCAAATCAACTGCGCCGGTGAAATTTTTCTCCATATCCCAAAATCAACTCCATTCCTGTCCCTGCGTACCATCCATCGTAAAAACATATTTAGTCTTTTACAGGTAGAATTTTTTTGCGGAGAGGCAATATGCTTAACCGTTCGGGCAGGTGAATCTTCTAAAGAAAAAAAATAATTGTAAAAATAATTTAAGGCAGCCTCTAAATCTCCCCCGCCAGTTGGCGGGGAGGCTTCCGCACTTTTCTTCAATAAGGATTGATCATTAAAGAAAGCAGATTCTAAAGATTTATTTTTTGAATAATGATGTTTAAAAAATTTTATAAAATATAAAAGGTCGGTAGTATTAAAGGTTCTATGCCTGAATCCCATGAATCTTTTTAAATCCAATAAATCATGGTTCAGACAAAATTGATGAGGAGCATTATCCATGAGCTGCATCAGCTCCCTGCTCTTATTTATTATGGTAGTACGATTTCCCCAGGCGAATATTGCAGCAAAAAATCCGGCAATCTCTATATCCTCTTTTTTAGAAAACGAGTGGGGAATACAAATGGGGTCGTTTTTAATAAAAGAAGGCTGATCATATTCATCAACCTTTTTATCAAGAAATGCTTTTAAATTTTGTTCTATATTCTTTTTCGCCACTGCTTTGGATTTCTTGAGTGATGAAATACAGCAATGATCTGAATTTGAAATTTAAATATCCTGTAAATTATGTTGTATGGAAATCGTCTGATTTTTGAAGCCCGAATATTTTTATAGATATAGGATGATGTTTTTGGATTTTTAATCAAAGATTCAATTTTTGAATCTAAACATTTTTTAAAATCTTCTCCCAGGCCAACCCGTTGATTTTCGTACCAAAAATAAGCCCGTAATGCCTCAATTTCTGCTTCAGGAGTAAAAGCAACAGAAAAATTAGTCATTACATTTTCATTTTAGCTTTCACGTCTTCCCAGCTAATAAGACTTTTGGGATTTTTTGTAATTTGATCTATTCTTTGATCTAACTCTTCTTCTATTTCCTGTTTAGAAAATTTTTTACCCATAGTATCATTGTCAATACTATCCCATAAAACTTCAACCAGTTCTAATTTTTCATCTACAGGTAAATTTAAAAGCTGTTCTTTATTATACATTCCCCTTTTTTTACAAGTTACAAAAAAATAGAATTGTTTGTTTGAATTATAGCAAATCTCAAACTGTTACCGCCTTTCTTTCTGCATCTTTCCTGGATGATATATTCTCTTTGCCAATTGCATTATCCAGGTCTTCAATAAGATCATCAACATCTTCAATACCTACGCTAAGCCTTATCAGTGAATCGACCAGTCCGTTCTTTATCCTGTTCTCTCTTGGAATGCTTGCATGCGTCATGCTTGCAGGATGCCCGATCAAACTTTCAACGCCACCTAAACTTTCTGCAAGAGAAAATAATTTAGTTGATGATAGAACTTTATTAGCTGCTTCCATGCTATCGTCTTTTAAAGTAAAGCTCATCATGCCACCGAAACCTCTCATTTGTTTTTTTGCAGTTACATAATTAGGATGATCCTGGAAGCCACACCAGTAAACCTTATCAACTTTTGGATTAGTGCGTAACCAATTCGCAATTTTTTCTCCATTCTCACAATGCCTTTGCATACGAATGTGTAAAGTTTTTAATCCGCGTAAAACCAAAAAGCAATCCTGTGGCCCAGGTACTGCACCACAACTGTTTTGAATGAACTGCAGTTTTTCATTCAGCGTTTTGTCATTCATAATTAAACAGCCGTGCACTACATCGCTATGCCCGCCTAAATATTTTGTTGCTGAATGTAAAACAATATCGGCACCAAGATCTAACGGTGTTTGCAAATACGGAGATGCAAATGTATTATCAACACAAACCAAAATATTATGCTGTTTTGCTATATCGGCAACGGCTCTAATATCTGTGATGTTCATCATTGGATTGGTAGGTGTTTCTGTCCAGATGAGTTTTGTATTGGCGTTAATATATTGTTTGATATTATTCGCATCCTGCATATCAATAAAATGAAACTTCAAACCATATTTTTCAAAAATTTTAGTGAAGAGCCGGTAAGTTCCACCATACATATCATTAGCAGCTATCACTTCATCACCAGGATTTAAAAGTTTTATTACCGCATCTGTTGCTGCCATACCACTGCTGAAGCACAATGCAAATTGTCCATTTTCAATTGCTGCCAAAGCGTTTTGCAGAGCCGTTCTTGTGGGATTTTGTGTTCTTGCATATTCATATCCTTTGTGATCACCAGGTGCTGTTTGCACGTAGGTAGACGTTTGATAGATGGGCGTCATAATAGCTCCCGTTGAAGGATCAGGCTCTACTCCGGCATGAATTAATTTTGTAGCAAGTTTCATAAAATGTAATTAGTTTTTAAAAACTATTGGTAATACAGCTTTTACATCATCCCAATACATAAGCATATTTGCACCGGTATCAGATTTTTCAAAAACAATTGTCAGCGCTTCGGTTGTATCATTTTTGATGAGTGGAACATCCAATCGTACAACGTCCTTGGTGGAATCATATTTAAATGCGCCCCAAATATCTGTTTCTTTATTTACTATCAATGTCCATTTATTTGCATACGGAATGCAGTATAAAGTATAACGTCCCTTTATTAGTTTTTTGTTATTTATCCATACATCTTTAAAAAACTGAATTTCTGTTGCCTCATTAGCTCCAAGGCGCCATACTTCTCCCAATTTCTGCAGTTCGCCAAAAACCTTACGACCATTTAATTGCGGGCGGCTATACATTAATCGCATTGCCAGCGGCTCGGTTATTTTATTTTGAATTTTAAGAACAGGATAGCCCGCCGGATAATAACTCATATCCATAGGAGATTTATCCAATGGTGGAAGTTTTTGTGCTGAAGTTTGCAGGCTTACTGCTACTAAAAAAATTGCTATTATTTTTTTCATAATGCTGAAGTTATATGCAAATATAGACTGAATCAGGCAAGTAACAGGTTACTTAAACAATGCGAAGCAAATTTTTTAAGTGTAGGGAAAAAGATATCGTAGCAATCTTTCAGCTCACTGTAATTTTCATTAAAGACAACAAAGGCTGTGGCAGATTCATTAATATATGCTGCCCTGTAAACTAATCCGCCAAAACTCTTTTCAATCCCCATTCTGTACTGATAATTAAATAACCAGTTATATTGTTTCATGTGAGAGAAGAAATTTTGAAAACGTTGCGGAAGCAAATAAAAATTTTCTTCAAGAATATTATAAACCTGCCCGGTAAAATTCTGTAAGGTTGTTGAATTTTTAAATTCATTTGTATCCAGCGCTAAAAAATGATCATATACAACATCCACAAAAGCGCCTGAATATAAACGATAAGCAGGGCGGAAAAACGCTGCAGCTTTTTTTGTTGCAGGATGTACATCTGTAAATTCATCAATAGCTCTATGGAGTGCTATGCCTTTTTGTATGCCCGGCGGATAATTAAATTTTGTTTTGCCTTTTACAAAATCACTTATCATATTGCCCACTAATATCTCCGGCTGATTAAAGGAAAGATATGCATGAGCAAGATAGTTCATGAGAAAGGCTGAATTATGTTATGATGTATCCCCGATGCATCGGGACGACGCCAATGAAGATGATTAAAGTTGAAATGCCGGCTAAAAAAAATTATTTCAACACTTCCTGTAATTTATTTTCAAGATCAGCGCCACGCAATTCCTTTGCAATAATTTTTCCCTGCGGATCTATCAAAACATTATACGGAATGTCTTCAATATTATAAAGAGGAACTGCTGCGCTGTTCCAGAATTTAAGATCGCTGACGTGATTCCATGTAAGCCCATCTTCTTTAATTGCCTGTAGCCAGGCAGCCTTTTGTTTATCAAGTGAAACACCAAGAATCGTAAAATTTTTACCCTTGAATTTATTATACATAGCAACCACATTTGGATTTTCTTCACGGCAGGGTACACACCAGCTTGCCCAAAAATCTACCAACACATATTTGCCCTTAAATGAACTTAAAGAAACAAGTTTTCCATTAACATCCGGCATGGTGAAATCAGGAGCCATCATACTTTCTGTCGTATTTGTATTATTGGTTTTATTTTGAGTCAGGGATTGATTGTATTGGTTTACAAGCTCATTAAGTGCATGATGATTTGGAAAGCGTTGCGCCAAAGCATTAACTGTTTTTGTTATTGTATCCGGTTTAATTTGCTGTGTATATCCCAATGCAAACAAGGCAACGATTGGACTGGCAGTTGTATCAATATATTTCAGAATAAAATCATTGTATAGCGAAGTGATTTGCGCAAGGCTATTTTCTGAAGCTTTGATAATGCTATCTTTTGCTTGAGATTCTCTTAATGAAGTGATACCATTGCCGGCTGCATGAAGTGCGCCTTGTAACGAATCCAGGATGCTGATAAATTTTTTGAGGGAAGCATTAGCCGGCGAATTAAAAGTTTGAGATTTGTATCCTTCATCTGTTGCATCGGCTGTAAAGGATATTGCATCTTTATCATTTATAAAAATATATCCGGGGCCTTTCTCCAACCTTATCCTGTATAAGCCTTCTTCGGATGCAATGCTTTTAATATTCACCTTTCCTTTTTCTAATAACGATGTATCTATTACTGCAGGCGGATTCTGGCTGAAATACATTTCTTCTAAAAATATTTTTTGATCGGAGGCATTTTTTATTTCGCCGGTTAGTGTAAACCTCCCAATGGTATTTTCATGTTTACAGGAGAAAAAAGCTAACGCAGAAAATATAACGAGTAATTTTTTCATTAAATATTATTGATTTAATTTTTCGGTTAATAATTTATTTACCACCTTCATATCAGCTTTTCCTTTACTAAGTTTTTTTACTTCCCCTGCAAACAAGCCGATCAATGCCTTTTTACCCTTTTTATATTCGCTTACTTTTTCGGGCATTTTATGCAGCACTTCATCTATCCACAAAGTTACTGTATCATCATTGCTCTCCTGTAATAAATTCAATTCAGTAACAACCTGCATGGCATCTTTAACAGGTTCTTGTAATAATGCAGCGAATATTTTTGAGGATGCTATACTGAAATTTATTTTTCCTTCATCAATAAGTTTTATCAGCTCAGCAATGGTTTTTGCAGGAAGTGGAAAGTTGTTTATTTCAATATTATTTTCATTTAGATAAGATTTGACGGGGCCCAGCAACCAATTAGTTGCAGCTTTGTAATTGGTTGTATGCTGTAATATTGATCCGAAAAAATCTGACGTGGCTCTGTCTTCACAAAGCACTTTAGCATCGTAAGCAGATAATCCAAACTCTTCCTGGTATTTTATTTCCAATTCTTTTGGTAAAGCAGGGATGGTTTGCTTTACTGATTCCAACATTTCATCGGTAATAAAAAACGGGGTTAGATCAGGCTCTGCAAAATAACGGTAATCATTTGCTTCCTCTTTAGTGCGTAACGAAAACGTTGTTCCTGTTTCTGCATCAAAACTTCTTGTCTGCTGAATAATTTCTTCATTATTTTCAGAAAGCTCTGTAAGCCGCGTTATTTCATACCCGATCGCTTTTTTTACATTACGAATCGAATTTAAATTTTTTACTTCCACCTTAGTTCCAAGTTTTTTTTCGCCTCTTAGCCGGATAGAAATATTTGCATCGCAGCGCATACTTCCTTCTTCCATATTTCCATCGCAAATGCCTAAATACCGAACCAGCTTGCGTATCTCTGTCAGGTAGGCAAAGGCTTCATCGGCGCTATGCATATCGGGTTCACTAACTATTTCCAGCAAGGGAACACCTGCCCTGTTCAGATCGATACATGTATAATTTTTATCTACATCATGCAAACTCTTACCGGCATCTTCTTCTATATGAATACGGTTAAGTAAAACATTTTTTTCCTTTGAATTAACATTGATCGTTACAAAACCATTTTTACAAACAGGAGTTGTGTGTTGAGAAATTTGATAACCTTTCGGAAGATCAGGATAGAAATAATTTTTTCTTGCGAAATAATTATTGCGTTCAATATCACAATGAAGAGTAATCCCTAATTTAATTGCATACTCAATTACTTTCTTATTCATTTTAGGTAAAGTGCCTGGGTGTGCTAAAGAAACAGGACTGATATTGGTATTTGGCGAAGCGCCGAACTCAGTACTATCACCACAAAACAATTTGCTTTTGGTTAGCAACTGCGTATGTACTTCAAGCCCGATAACAGCTTCATATTTTTCTTTATGTATCACTCTGCTAAGGTAGGAAACCATTTGCAGGTGTGCGATTACAAAAAAGACTGCTCACAGGAGCAGCCTTTAATCAATTGCAGGATAAGTGAAGAATCTTCATCAGTGAATTGCCTGAGAATAAGTCGTGGAGTTTTAAAAACAATGTGCATTAAAGCAATGATTTTACTTTTTCAATTACTTCACCAAGACGGCTTGCATCCTGTCCGCCTGCAGTAGCAAGTGTTTTTTGTCCGCCGCCACCGCCTTTAATAAGAGGAGCAATATGTTCTTTAATAATTTTTGGCGCTTCCCAATTTTTAGAAGCAGCTACAACCTCATCAAGCATTACCGCTACATTAGGTTTGCCATCAATATCAGCGGCTAAAACAATTATATAATCTTTCAATTCATTTTTTAAAGAGAAGCAAATCTTTTTTAAAGAATCAGCATTTGATACCTCAACAATCTGCCCGATAAAATTTATACCGTTAATGGTTTCAATCTTTTGTAAGAGTTCTTTCTTTATAGATGATAAATTTTGTGCTTCAAATTTTTCTACATTTTTTTTTAATTCAGAATTTTCGATTGATAAATTCTCAATTGCTTTAGTAATATCTTTTGGATTTTTTAATTGTTCTTTAATAGATTTTAGTTGATACAATTGCTCATTGATAAAATATTCAGCAGCTTTCCCGCTTACTGCTTCAATTCGGCGAACACCTGCACCAATTGCACTTTCTTGTTTTATTTTAAAGATGCCAAGTTCTCCGGTGCTTCCAACATGTGTTCCCCCGCAAAGCTCTATGGAATAATTTGGATCAATTATAACAACCCGGACAACATCGCCATATTTTTCACCAAACAATGCCATAGCGCCTGTTGCAATGGCTTCATCTTTTTTCATTTCTTTTATTACAACTGGAATGTTTTCACGGATCTTTTCATTTACCAAAGCTTCAACTTTTGCCAGTTCTTTATCAGTGACTTTTGCAAAATGAGAGAAGTCGAAACGCAGATATTCATCATTAACCAAGCTTCCTTTTTGTGCAACATGTTTTCCTAATACACTACGTAATGCAGCATGCATAAGGTGTGTAGCGCTGTGATGTACCTGTGTAGGAATTCTTTTAGCTGTATTTATTTTTGCAACTACTTTTCCTGAAATTGATTTTGGAAGTTTTTGTGTAAAGTGAATGATAAGGTCATTATCTTTTTTTGTATCAGTAACTTCAATTTCTTCTCCATCAAAAAATAAAGAACCTTTATCTCCAACCTGTCCGCCGCTTTCAGCATAGAAAGGCGTTTTATCTAAAACAATTTGATATGCTTCCTTTCCCTGTGATGTTGTTTTGCGGTATTTTAAAATTTTGCTTTCTGTTTCAAAAGAATC
>JADGPX010000126.1 GCA_017882215.1 Chitinophagaceae bacterium
TGTTTCATCGTTGTTGAGATCTTTTAATGCTTTAATGATGAGGTCGAGGCTTTCGAAATTTCTTGCGGCTTTGCCGCGGCCACCATAAACAATAAGCTCATCGGGCTTTTCTGCAACTTCTGGATTGAGATTATTTAATAACATTCTTAATGCTGCTTCCTGTATCCATCCTTTGCAGGAGAGAGTTGTGCCGGTTGGGGTTTTATATTTAACTGCATCATACCTCACCCCTGCCCTTTCCGCAAGCGGAGAGGGAGAGCCACTCACAGAGCCGTCCTTTAATGGTTGTGTCATTGTTTAATTTTTGGAAGCGAAATAATTTAATATTCTAAAGATTCTCTTTTTACATGACGGAAACGAAGAATAAATATTTCTTTCTCAGAAATTTTATAAGCTATCCGGTAACTATATTTTTCAAAAGCTCTGTAGTTCCCGGTATTATTGATTTTAAACTTATCAGGTTGATGAGAGTCAGGATGTAGAGCGATTTTTTTTACAGCATTTATAATTTCTCTTTTAACTTTCTTTGCGGCCCGTGACGACTCCTTTTTTATGTATTGATAAGCAGATTTGAAATCATTTACTGCTTCAACATCCCAAATTATTGAGAATTTTTTGCTCACCATTTTGAAGCCTGCTTTTCTATTTCATTTTGAGAAATAAATTTTCCTTTTTTTATCCTGCTCTCTGCAGCTTTGATTTCGATATTGTATTGTTCTTTTGAGAGAGGCTTCTGATTATCTGAAGTGAAGGATTTAATTAGAGTAAGAATAGATTCTTTTTGACCTCTGTTGAGTATTGAAATTTTAGCTGATAGTTCCTTATCTAAAAGTTCTGCTGTCATAAATAGCTTTTATCAAATTTACTGATAAAATAAATATCTTCATTAAAAGAAATAAACAATGAGTATTCATATCAGCGCTAAGCCGGGAGAAATTGCGAAGATCGTTTTAATGCCGGGTGATCCTTTGCGGGCAAAGCATATTGCTGAAAATTTTCTTGATGATATTAAATTAGTAAGCAGCACCCGCAATGTTTTTTATTATACAGGAACTTATAAGGGAACGCCTGTAACCATTGGTGCAAGCGGCATGGGAATTCCTTCGATCGGAATTTATTCTTACGAATTGTTCAATGAATATAATGTAGAGTGCATCATCAGAATCGGGACAGCCGGAGCTTATACAACACAGTTAAAAGTTTACGACGTTGTAAATGTTGACCGGGCATTTAGCGAATCAACCTATGCAAAATGTGCTTTTGATATTGATGAAGATAATATTCAACACCAGGGTGCCGCCTATGAAATAATTAATAAGACTGCTGAAACATTAAATATTCCGATCATTAAAGGCGCTATTCATTCCAGTGATGTATTTTATAGAAAAGATCCTGCAGTGCCAAAAATTGCCGTTGACAATAATTGTTCAGCTGTTGAAATGGAAGCCTTCGCTTTATTTTCCAATGCAAAATTTTTGAACAAAATGGCTGCTACTATTGTTACTATTTCTGATGTTATTCCAACACATGAAAGCATGAGCACAGATGAACGGGAACGTTCTTTAGAAACCATGTATAAACTTGCTTTGGAATCGGTGGTGAAAATATCTGAAGAGGAATTTGTCTGAACTGGGATTTGTGGGATGGATAGGATTTGTGGGATTTGATTTTTATCCCATTAATCTTCTAATCCCAAAAATCCCAGTTCAGACAAAAACTCCACCGCCTTCATCATATCATCACGCAACACTCTGTCTGCATTATTGAATGAAACTTTTTCTCTGAATGCAGAAACAATTTTTTCAATCGCAGGAGAAGAACGCAATGGTCTTCGATATTCCAATGCCTGTACAGCAGTTAATAATTCAATTGCTAAAACTCTTTCTACATTCTGCACAACACGCAAACATTTTGTTGCAGCATTAGCACCCATACTTACATGATCTTCCTGGTTATTGCTGGATGACATTGAATCAACTGATGCCGGTGTGCAAAGTTGTTTGTTCTCGCTAACAATGCCTGCAGCAGTGTATTGTGGAATCATTAATCCTGAATGCAAGCCCGGATTCTTTACAAGAAAAAGCGGAAGACCTTTTTGTCCACTTAATAATTGATAAGTTCTTCTTTCAGAAATGCTTCCCAATTCTGCCATTGCAATTGAAAGAAAGTCGAGTGTTAATGCTAATGGCTGTCCATGAAAATTTCCGCCGTTTAAAATAAGGTCATCATCAGGAAAAATATTTGGATTATCAGTTACAGAATTAGCTTCTTTTAAAAATACATTCAGCACATGATCAAACGAATCTTTAGTAGCGCCATGCACTTGTGGTATACATCTGAATGAATAAGGATCCTGTACCTGTGATTTTTTTTGCGAAGCGATCTCACTGCCATTCAATAATTCTCTTAATCTTGCTGCAGTATCAACCTGTCCTTTGTGAGAGCGGATCTTATGTATCTTTTCATTAAAGCAATCATCTACTCCATCAAATGCTTCAAAAGAAATTGCAGCAATTATATCTGCCCATGCAATTAATCTTTCTGCATTTACTAAACTATATAAACCATAAGCGCCCATGAATTGTGTTCCGTTGATCAATGCTAATCCTTCTTTGCTTTGTAATTCAATTGGCTTCCAGTCAAACTTCTTCAGCATTTCCTGTGCTTCGTATTTTATACCCTTATAATAAACCTCACCTAAGCCTATCAATGGTAAACTCAAATGACTTAAAGGTGCCAGGTCTCCTGATGCACCCAGCGAACCTTGTGTATAAATAACAGGAAGCACATCATTATTATACATGTCAGTTAATCGCTTTACTATCTCAATACCAACGCCGGAATAACCATAGCTTAAACTTTTAATTTTAAGCATCATCATCAGCTTTACAACATCTTTTGGCACTTCTTCTCCTACTCCGCAGGCATGAGATTTTAATAAATTACTTTGTAATTCTTCTAATTGCGACTTACTGATCTTTACATCCTGGAAAAAACCAAACCCTGTATTAATGCCATAAAATAATTCATCAGAGTTGCTTAATTTTTTATTGAGATATTCCCTGCATCTCAATATTTTTTTTTCAGCATTTGCTGTTAAGGATAGTTGCCAATCTTTGTAAAGCAGATCTTTTACCTGTTGAAAATCCAGCCAGCTATCATCTATTTTCAAATAAGTATTGCTCATATCTTAGTATTATAACTCAATTATTTTTTTATTATTCTTGCAATAGGAATCAACCAAAAGTAATTAAAAAAACAGCGTAGATTATGGGTCTGCTAACTTTAGCCATTGCTCCCGGAATTGCCATTTGCATTTATATTTATTTTAAGGACAGGCATAATAAAGAGCCCGGGAAATTATTGATCTTAAGTTTTGTATTGGGAATGCTTAGCACTATTCCGGCAATTATTTTTCAGCTGCGGTAATGAAATATGTTGAGCCATACATGAAGGACAGTGCCTTGTGCTTGCAAGAAACAAATAAGAAAAGCAGTATAAAAAATAACAATCTAACTATACTATGGCTCATATAGCGATAACGGTTTTTATCTTTATAATTGAGCAAACCTGATGAGGTAAATATGTTTGCCTTCATTGCTCTATTTAAAGCTGAATACCCTGAATGAATGAGGTTTTAAGGTGATGCTGAAAACATTGGTGCCATCATTCTTCGGTTGAAACCAGCTTCTTTGCGGGTTACGGGCTGTGCCAGTCACTGATTCGTTTGTTTGCAAATCGGTTAGTTTTTTATATTCCCTTGAAGTTACAATTTTAATTTCAGTTGCCTGCGGCAAAAATGATTCAACAATACAGGTATTGTTATCATATACATACAAACTAATGTTAGCAGGGCCTTCTATCTGCACCTTCATTTGGCTGCCCAATGCTTTCCTGATTATGTTCAAAACTTCCGGAGGCAGATTATAAAGATCAGCAAAATTTTCTGGTATCGTCAACACATAAAATTTCCCTTTTGAATAATCTGCTTCATGCAAAATGGGCCAGCCATTGGGACCATCAATTCCTGAAATCATTTCCCATGAATCATTGGTGAGGTAAGCAATCTGCGGAATCATTATTGCTTTTTCACTATGAACAACTTCACGGCTGCCCGCCAGGAAATCTTTCACCAATGCTTTTCTATCTGTGTACCTTAATTCAACAATATCTTCAATACCCTTACCCTGCAAGGCTTTTAGTAAACCCGATGTAATAATAACAGATTTACCCTGGGTTAAGTTTCCTTTTATTTCCTTAACAATGTTATTATCAAATGCTGCTTCTTCGGTTAATAAGATAACACTGTCATCCATGGGAAATGTTGGTCTTTGATCCATCGGCAGCCCGATCATGCCCAGATAATTTTGCAAAAAATCTTCACCCACAGCATGATAAGGCCGGTAGCTTTTGATGCCTATGGGATTTCCAAGTTTGCCTAAAAATTTATCTACAGTTTCAAATGCATACCCTGCCGCCCGTGCAATAGTCGTGGGCTTTTCAGGTTTACCTCCATCCAGGTTTATGGGTTGCATCATTTCATCAAAATCAAAACTTGTTTTTTGCCCCTGCCAGGGTGCACGGTCGGTTGGAATAATAGAACGTGACAACTGACGGAAATCAAACAAGGTTGTCTCCGGCGCTTTGGCAAAGAGTGTTATCCATAACTGCTCTGCATAACGATCAAAATTGCCTATACCGCCGGGATCTACCCATCCGCCCCCATTGCCACCCGGTTTGATATTTGAAAAATACCGAACGATATTGTAACCAAGATAGGGTTGTAAATGCTGTGCACTGATCACTGCATCCCTGGTTTCGGTACCTGTATATATTCCATCAAAAATAGCAGGCTCCTTTTCAAGGTTAAATCCAAGTCCCTGAAAATGTTCATACCAATTCGGAAATTTAATAATCATTTTCACTTTAGGGTTCACTGTTTTTGCCGGGCCCACTACCAGGTTTTTTGCAGCATCCGTCATTAAATCAAGACGGTACTGTGTCCAGGTTCTTGTTCCTTTATCTTTTATCGCTCCGTCATCTTTACAATTAGTGAAGAAAAAATCATCAAGTATTACCTCATTAAAATTTTTAGCTGTGTATTCAGCAATCTCTTTAATTTTTTTTCGGTCGTTAGGATCATTATAGCAAAAAGTCTGGAAACGATTGGGCTCACTGATGGTATAGGTAATGCCCCCGGCCAATTCAATATTCCTGTCTTTAAAAAATTTTTTAGCAATATCCAGTGTCTTCTGATCAACAATTATAAGATCACGGTGTGTTTCCAGGTACACCTTATCTACTTTGAGTTGTCTTGTTATTTCATCCCAGATGGGTTTAAGATAACCGGTGGTATCACCCATCTTTTGGGTTTCGTAGGCACGGGAATAAACAGATACTTTAAAATTTTTATACTTCTGCGAAAATGCAGGAAAGCCAAAACATGTCAACAATACGAAACAAACAAATCGTGTAAGGTTTGGCATAGAAATTATTTATAAGATTAGTTAGTTATTGACCAGGCAAGTATTTGTAATCAATTATTATTTGCTCCGCCTATTTATTTAATATATGATCTGCAGCAAGGATTAAAAATAAATAATCGGTTGTTCCTCCACCTAATACATACTCTGTTTGCTGCCACAGGAATGGCCATTTTAATAGTTCGGGAAAATCAGGACGGATCAAAGCAGTGCCTGAGCTTATACCACCAGGAATATATGACCAATCTGCACGATTAAAACCATAACCAGGGATCACTGATCTTGCACCAACACCAGAAGCAAAAGAAGCTGTATTTGAACCTGGGTGGCAACCTAACACGAAGTCAATAGCATGCAGCATGTAATCCGCCGGAAAAATATCGGGGAAATAAGTGTGGAGAAAGTATTGTTTGTATCCAAAGTTTTGTATGCCCCATCCTGCACCCCAGATGTTAGGCTCATACGGAACACCATAGGGAGTTTTGTTTCCCTGCTCTTTTATTTTTATGTACAGCGTTTTTACTGCGTTGGTAATAGTAAGCTTGTAAGCTTCATCGTTGATTAAAGCAAAAGAGCGGCCTGCCAACCAACCGGTGCGATCAATATTCTTTGCGATCTCAGCTGCATTGTTCATCAGGAAGTCTGCATATTTTTTTTCTTTGGTAGCAGTTAATAATTCAACAGCCAGCGCTACACGCTGCATCGGATTTTTTTCTTTGGTATTATCCCATACTTCAACGGCTATTTGCAAACATTGCTGTGCCAGTGTATCATTGTATCCTTTCATTACTCTTGCTGCAGCTGCTAAACCTGAAGCCACCTGCAATGATCTTCCGGGATTATCTTCTGTAAATACCCAGCGGTCATCCGGTGAACCGGGCAAACCCACAGCAGGAATATTACTTCCGGCCTCTGATGCATTGAAGGGTTTGTTGTCACTTATATTGGTTGCATCACCCAGTAATACATATTGCCTGATGGTTGGCTCAATAATGCCACGGTAAAAACGCCCCATTGATCTATACCCGCCAACAATGGATAATAAACCATGTTCTATTTGCTGCAGCATATCAGGCTTACCATCGGGCTCCTGTATTTCCACTACATGATTTACCTGGTCAACTGTTGTATTATCATATTGAACATTGAATAATTCATAGGCCAATGACAATCCATATACTGTTTCGGCCTGCGACTCTACACGCAGATCAAAATCTCCTGCATCATGCCAGCCGCCTCTGTTTAATCCAGGCACATTTTCTCCGGATTTATACCTTGTTAATGTGGATGATCCTTGTATATAACCATCGAAATGATTTGAATCTAACGGAGCCATGCGTGCATCATCCATGTGGCACCAGCCATGCCACACACGATATTTATCATTTACTCTCATGTGGCACATTTGAACCGGCAGAAAATATTCCAGGGTAGGCTGCCATACATCCCGCTTAAAAACATCCGTGCTGATCTGAAAAGGTTCTGTTTGATATTTGTCGTAACGCACTACATACATACCGGGCTTTTTAATTTTCGAAAAATCAAACTGCAGGTAATGATATCGCAAAAACTTGCCCCAGTCTTTCGGGATCATTTTCAAAGCAGTTTCAAAACCACCGTTTTCTAAAACGCGCAATAATGAAGCAGGCAATCGCCTGTTATCTTTTGCATCCAGTTCTATCACCGCTATCTTTTGTTGTTTTGGATGATACCCTACCTGCGAAACCTGTACAACAGGATCGGCTTTCCATCCCTCAATAGCATGAGGTGTGACAAGCCATTCGATAGCATTTTTTGTTGCTCCTTTAGCTACCAGCGACCGCACTACAAACCAGCCATTATTGTGTTTGCCTCTTCCATCTATCAAGAAAAGATTATCTCCATTTTTATTTTCAATAGTCATGCGCTGGCTCTCCGATTCAGGGTCCACAGTTAATTTTTTTCCGCTTGCCATAGGAGTGACCTGCGTTTCACCGTTACTGTCTTTATACATAGGGCCATTAACCTGTTGCGGAAAAATGCCAAACTGCCGATCCATGTAATATGATTTTCCAAAAAGAACTCCGGGGAACAATTCAAAATTAAATCCCACTTTTCCTATCCATTCATCAGGTAATGGCTTATCAAGATCAACAATAATTTTAAATCCCTTGCCTGCAGGCTGCACCCGTATAAAATAACTGAAATGGAGATCGGGATAAATAACAGGGTTAAATCCTTTACGATTTATTGCTTCGTTCGGATATTCCATGCGAACACTTATCTCTTGTTTATTTTTATCTACTATTCGTTTTCCTACCTGTGGAATAGGCTGCCATTGACCGGGAGTTGGCTCCAGCCGTATATCTCCATTCGTAGCTACACGGATACCGTTTTGAATAATCCCTACTCCACCCTGGTGCCCTTCAGGATAAAAATCATGTGCCAGCATTACATTCACACCCTGGTACTCCAGGTATTCCTTTTCATTCAGCCGCATAGCAGCGGCCTTATTTTTTTCCTGGGCAAACCCCATGTTCTCAATAAGTAAGCTTATTAGAAAAAAGTATATAATCCGTTTCAGCATTTTAGTTCGTGTTGAGTATAATATTAATGCCTGTAACAATTAGTAATGTAAATTCTTTACCTGTTAATTCTGAATACACGCAGTGAATCATTATTGACGGCTGCAAGTATTAGTTTTTCTCTTTTTGATGAGCGAATATAGTGCTTCTTTCTTTTTTCTTCCCCCATCCTTTTAATTGTTTGTCTCTTAAAATCGCTTGCTTAATATCATTTGTAGTTTCATAATATTTTAAAATGACAGGTCTTTTTGTATATGTGTACCAACCATTATTAAATTCTGTATTATGCTCGCTAAGATCATAATAGCGTTCAT
>JADGPX010000127.1 GCA_017882215.1 Chitinophagaceae bacterium
AAAACAAGCAAGTGGTATTGGGAGAACCTTTATTTACAAGCGACAATGAAGCCGCCGATTTCAAAAAAATTATTGCATTTTTTGCAGCAATAAAAGGGGGGAAACCAACATTCGATTTGCGTCATCTTAAAGATTCGGAATAACTTTGAAACAGAAGATCATTTCTTTAATAACTATTCCTGGCCTATTCAATTGCGGGCAACAGAAAAACGCTAAAAACACTGATGCCAATAAGCAGTTTAAGTATTGGTGAAATAATCAGGATTTATGTAGCTGATAATAAACTTCATTCCATCTTAATTCATTTTTAAATTGATAGATATCCGTTTTCTTATCAATCAAAACATATTCAACTCCGGCAATATCAGCAAAATCTTCCAAATGCTCTGCGGTTAAATTTTGACTGTAACAGGTATGATGTGCACCACCTGCCAATATCCATGCAGCACAACCTGTTTGCATATCAGGTAACGGTTTCCACAAAACTCTTGCAACCGGAAGATTAGGTAGAGCATGTTTTGGTTTTACTGCCTCAACTTTGTTTACTAACAATCTGAAACGATTGCCCATATCAATAACTGAAGCATTTAATGCAGCACCACCGGTAACATTAAAGACCAGTCTAACGGGATCAGCTTTTCCTCCAATTCCCAACGGATGAATTTCACAGAAAGGTTTATGATCTGCTATGCTTTCACATATTTCCAGCATGTGTGCACCCAACACCATTGGGTTATCAGGATCAAAATGATAGGTGTAATCTTCCATGAAGGAGTTACCACCTTTTAAGCCGGTAGCCATTACTTTCATGGCACGAACTAATGCAGCAGTTTTCCAGTCGCCTTCTGCACCAAAGCCATAACCTTCATTCATTAATCGTTGTACTGCAATCCCCGGTAATTGAACCAATCCATGCAGGTCTTCAAATGTATCTGTAAACCCTTTAAAATTATTTTGCTGCAAAAAATTTCTCAACCCAATCTCAATCTTTGCAGCTTCACGAAGCGATGAATATTTTGTAGCACCTTTTTTTAAACTATCAACTAATTTATATTCATTTGCATAAATTTTGCAGAGTTTATCAATCTCAGCATCGCTTACTTCATTTATAACTTTCACAAGGTCACCAATGCCATGTGTATTTACTGAATAACCAAACTTTAATTCTGCTTCTACTTTGTCGCCTTCTGTAACGGCCACATAACGCATGTTATCTCCAAAGCGAACAAACTTTGCTTCCTGCCAATCGTGCCAGCCTGCCGCGGCTCTTGCCCACACATCAATTTTATCCAATACTTTTTCATCCTGCCAATAACCAACAACAACTTTTCTTCTCTTTCTCATTCTGCTCATCATAAAACCAAATTCTCTGTCACCATGTGCACTTTGGTTAAGGTTCATAAAATTCATGTCAATCTCACTCCATGGAATATCACGATTAAATTGTGTATGTAAATGCAATAATGGTTTTTGCAAAATTTTTAGTCCGCCAATCCACATCTTAGCCGGAGAAAAAGTATGCATCCATGCAATAATCCCGATACAATTTTTTGAGGTATTTGCATCGAGACAAACCTGATAAATTTCTTCAGGCGACTTTACTACCGGTTTAAAAATAACCCTTACAGGAATTTGTTTTGCGGCATCCATCGAAGATGTAATCTCCTGCGAATGCTCAGCTACTTTTTTCAAAACCTCTTCACCATATAAATGCTGGCTGCCTGTTACAAACCAAACTTCCAGTTCTTTAAGATTCTTCATGTTGATTATAATTTACAGAAATACGATTAGTAATGTTATCCAAACTCTATTTATTCTCAGCAGGACCAGGGCTGACTATTATTTCGCTGAAAATTTATAAACTGTAGTCTGCGTATATGTTTCTCCGTGTTTTAAAATTGTGTTTGGAAATGCAGGCTCATTGGGACTATCAGGAAAATGCTGAGTTTCCAGGCAAAGCGCTGCATGCTGTAGGTATTTCTGTCCTTTTTTTGTATTGGTCAATGTTCCATCCAAAAAATTTCCTGAATAAAACTGTAAGCCAGGCGCTGTGGTAAATACTTCCATATATCTGCCGCTGTTTGGCTCGTATACTGCAGCAACCTTCTCCAGAGCGTTTCCTTTTTTATTTAAAACCCAGTTGTGATCATAGCCACCTTTAACACTGTCAATATCCCTTCCAACTTTTTTTGCAGTGGTAAAATCCATCGGTGTATTTTTTACTTCTGCTATTTTACCTGTCGGGATAAGCTTATCATTTACCGGTGTAAATTTATCTGCATCAATCATTAATTCATGATTAAAAATTGTAGAATCTTTACCTGCAGATAAATTAAAATAACAATGATTGGTGAGATTTACCGGAGTAGCTTTATCAGTAGTTGCTGTATAATAGATCTTTAAAGAATTGTTTGCAGCAAGTGTATAGATCACCTGCACATTTAAATTTCCCGGGTAGCCTTCTTCACCATCTTTACTCAGGTATGTTAATTTTAAACTACTATCTCCCGGAAGCTTTTCAATATTCCACCAAACTTTGTCGTAGCCTTTGTTTCCACCGTGTAAACTGTTACCGTGATCGTTGGCTGCCAAAGTATATTCTTTTCCATCCAGTGTAAATTTTGCATTGGCAATACGGTTACCATAACGACCAATCAATGCCCCGAAATAAGGATTAGTTTTTTGAAGAAAACCACTTAAAGAATCGTAACCCAAAACCACATCACCCATTGCGCCACTTTTATCAGGCGTAATGATCTTTGTTACTGTGCCACCATAATTAATTATACCCACCTGCATACCGGAAGCATTGGTAAGCGTGTATTCATTTACGGCTTTACCTTCAAATGTGCCGAATGGCTTTTCTGTAATTGAAATTTTCATATTCTTAGTATCAGCTTCTTTTTTTTCTTTTGAAGTATTAGCATTATTGCAGGCAAAAGAAACCAGAAATAAGCCAAAGGATAAAAATTTAATTTGTTTATTCATAATTGTTTTTTTTATTGACCGTAGTATGAATTCGGTCCGTGTTTGCGTTCCCAATGTTTTTTTATCAAGGCATCTTTTAATGTAGGAGCATTTTGATTTATTTGTTCGGTAAGTAAAGCCATTTGTGCAATGTTTTCAAGCACTGCACTGTTGTATACAGCTTTTGCTGCTGTTTTGCCCCAGCTAAATGGTGCATGATTACCTACTAAAATCATTTCTACCTCTTCATAATCTAATCCACGTTCTTTAAAGCAATTCATTATCTGGAAACCTGTTTCATATTCGTAATTACCCTGTATCATTTCATCACTCATTGGCGGAGCACAGGGAATGTTTACAGTGTTATGATCGGCATGGGTTGTTCCAAAAATAGGGATGTCTCTTTGTGCCTGTGCCCACGACGTTGCATACAGGGAATGTGTATGAGAAATACCTCCTATCTTTTCCCAATGCTTGTATAATAATGCATGTGTTTTAGTATCCGATGACGGATTTAATTTGCCCTCTATCACATTAGCCTCAAAATCTACTATTACCATTTTTTTTGGAGAAAGCTTTTCGTAAGGAATGCCACTTGGCTTAATTGCAAATACGCCAAGATCTCTGTCAACAGCGCTTACATTGCCAAAAGTAAAGAGTACCAAACCAAGTTTTGGTAATTGCATATTTGCTTCGTAAGCTTCTTCTTTTATGTGTTTGTATTTACTCATTGTTTATTTTGATGAATGTAGAAGAGAGACATAACCTAAATAGTATTACTCCTGTTTATCGCCAAAATTAGTTCATATGTATTTTTTCAATAAACGAACCTAAGTTTTTATACTGCCCGTATCTTTTGTTATAATATGCTGCATTTTTTTCATCAGGATGATACTCCACCTCAAAGCCTTGCCCCATCGCAATCATAGCGTCTTCCACTTTTTCATAAATACCTGCTGTTGTAGCGGCAAACATTGCTGCACCCATCGCACATGTATGATCGGATTTGTGAATGCGGATGGGCATGTTCATCACATCAGCCATTACCTGCATAATGTACGGAGATTTTTTTGCGACACCCCCAAGGCCAATCAATCCCTTTACAGTAACGCCCTGCTCATTAAATCTTTCAACAATTGCTTTGGCGCCAAAGCATGTAGCTTCAACCAATGCTTTAAAGATTCGTGGAGCATCGCTGCCTAAATTTAAATTAAGAATACCTGCTTTTAATAACTGGTTTGCATCCGGCGTTCTTCTTCCATTCAGCCAATCAACTGCGAGTTCATCATTTTCATTTAAAGGAAGTTTAGATGCTTCATCAGATAATGCGGATATTATTTTATCGCTGATCTCGTCCTTTATTTTTTCATCTTCAATTAAATTATTTATCGGCCAGCTTAATAAATTTTTAAACCATGCATATACATCACCAAAGGCACTTTGTCCGGCTTCCATACCCATCATTCCGGGAATGACAGAGCCGGGAACCTGGCCGCAAATTCCCTTCACTAATTTTCCCTTCACTTCGTTAACCGGAGCCACCAACATATCACAAGTTGAAGTGCCCATCACTTTACTGAGATGGTAAGGTTCTATTTGTCCGCCAACTGCTCCCATGTGGGCATCAAAGGCTCCAATGCCAATAATTACATTGGCAGATAATCCTAAACGCTCAGCCCATTCTTCACTTAATTTCCCCGCAGGCTGATCAGCACAATATGTTTTTGTAAATAATTGATTAGTGTAATTATCTAATAAAGGATCTAAGGAAGTAAAGAATTCATTTGAAGGTAATCCTCCAAAGTCCTCTGCCCACAAGGCTTTATGACCGGCGGAACAAACTCCTCTTTTTAATTCATGCACATCTTTGCCGCCTGTTAAAAGAAAGGGTATCCAATCGCAATGTTCAACCCAGGAGTAACACGCTTTGCGAACTTTTTCATCTTCTCTCAAAACATGTAAAAGCTTTGCCCAAAACCATTCAGAAGAATAAATACCACCAACAAATTGCAGATAATTATTTTGATTTTTTTTTGAAAGCTCGTTTATTTCATTCGCTTCTTTTGTAGCGGTATGATCTTTCCACAACACGAACATCGCATTGGGATTATTTTCAAATTCCGGCAGTAAGGAAAGTGGCGTTCCTGTTTTATCAACAGCCACAGGAGTGGATCCGGTAGTATCAACAGAAATAGCTTTTATTTTTTCTGCAATTTCTTTTCCTGCTTGTTGCAAACATTTTTTTATTGTGGTTTCCAGTCCTTCAATATAATCCATTGGATGCTGGCGAAATTGATTGACAGTTGCATTGCAAAATAGACCTTGTTTCCATCGTGGATAATAAAAAACAGATGAAGAAATTTCGTTACCATTGGATGCATCCACTAAAACTGAACGCACTGAATCGGTTCCATAATCTACACCAATTACATAAGTTTTGTCAGCCATTTAATCAGTAGTTTTTAAGGAGGTGTTTAATTAAGCTGTCTTCAAAGTCGTTGATAAAACCTATCACATTTTTATAATTACTAAATTCATGTTTCTCATGCAATGTAGTAATTATTATACATTGTATGCCTGCATTCAATGCAGATTCTGCTCCCTTTGGTGAATCTTCAAAAACAATACAGTCCGAATGTTTGATATTCAATCTTTCTGCACATTTTAGCCAGGTTTCAGCATCAGGTTTGCTTTGCTTAACATCATCTGCACTCACAATTGCATCAAAATATTTTCTTATTCCCAAACCATCCAATACAAAATCAATATTGAACATGATAGCCGCAGAACCAATAGCCATCTTTATTCCTGCTGCGTTTGAGCGTTTTAAAAACCTGGGTAAACCATTGATCAACTTCAAATGAGGGCGGAACTCTTCCTGGTATTGCCTTTCTTTTTCAAGGCTCATTTTATCTTTCTCTTTTTCAGTAAATCTTCCGGAAAAGATTCTTTCCAGGAGTTCATGATTTTTGCCATAACATTCCTGCTTCACTTTTTCTATGCTGAGATTAGCGCCAAGTTCATTTAAAATACGATGCCATGCTTTAATGTGATATGGCATATCATTTATCATGGTGCCGTTGAGATCGAACAAAAAAGCTTTATATTTTTTTATTGCCATAAACCATTTATACTGTTTTAGGATGCAGGAAGCCGTTTCTTCCAATCCCTCCTTTTTCCCGTTTTTCGCACTTTTTTAAAAAATCAAAAAAAATCCTCTGAAATCCTTACTGATATTGAGTTAATGTTTTGAAACCGGGGTACCTGTAGTAATTTTAGGAGTGCATCTTCAAAAAAAGAAAAATAAAAGCGGTAGTACCGGTATTCAAATACGTCAAAGAGAAGCTGCAGGAAGTAAACTTGTAAAAACCATAGGCGATTGTGTCTTTCCACCATCTGCATAAATTTTTCAAATGTAGATTGTTTTGTTGCGATCATACAGCAAGAGTTAATCGTTAAGCAATGGTCCGCTGGCCGGGGGCTACCCCAACCCGGAAAATAAACATACCAAAGTATAAAATAAATACGAACAATTATCAGCGGATGAGTAAAATCAGTTTTTGGACGGAGATATGGGCTTTTTAGCGGAAAACCCATGCGCAGGGAGATACGACAGAGAAAGATATTATAGGTTTAACTCTTAGGAGTTCTTATACATTATTTTTATCTGACTTTGCATTACAAAATAATTATTCCTTATTTTTAATTTGGAAATTTATTTATGAATGGTGGCAAAATAATTGCACAGCAGCTGAAAGAGAAGGGAGTAAAATTTTTGTTTACACTTTGTGGTGGTCATGTGGCGCCAATATATGTAGAAGCGGAGAAAGCCGGCATTAATGTTATTGATGTACGGAATGAAGCCACCGCAGTCTTTGCTGCGGATACCGTATCCAGGTTAACTGCTGTTACCGGAGTAGCGGTAGTTACGGCAGGTCCGGGCATCACTAATTCAATCACTGCATTAAAAAATGCACAACTGGCACAGTCAGCAGTTTTGGTTATTGCAGGGGCAACCGCCACCTTACTCCGTAACAGGGGTGCCCTTCAGGATATTGACCAGGTTTTAATCGTGAAATCATTAGTAAAAAAAATATTTACTATTTCACGATTAAAACACCTGGCCCCGGCCGTACAAAAAGCAATGTCAGTTGCTGGTAAAGGAGTTCCGGGGCCGGTTTTTATTGAATGCCCGGTTGATTTACTTTATGATGAAGCAATAGTCAGGGAATGGTATTTGTCAATAAGTAAAAAGAAGAACAATAGTTTTAAAGAGAAGATTCTTCAATGGTATATCGGCAATCACACCAATAGACTATTTAAAGGAACGGAAACAAACCTGCTTCCTGCATTAAAGAAAACACAAAGCCCTCCTGCATCAAAACTTCAATTGAAGAAACTGGCCGGTATGATCAATCAATCAACAAAACCCGTTCTGGTTGTGGGTAGTGCTGCGATGGCTGATCCCGGCCTGGCGCCTGAATTGGCAGAAGCGATCAACAGAATAGGTATTCCAACTTATTTAAGTGGTATGTCAAGAGGATTGCTTGGACACAATAATCCTATTCATTTCCATCATAAGCGAAAAGCTGCTTTAAAAAATGCCGACCTGATCATCCTGGCCGGTTTACCCTGTGATTTCCGTCTGAATTATGGAAAAGAACTTTCACATAAAGCGAAAAAAATCACCTTAAATCTGAATAAAACAGAACTTCGGAAAAACATTACTCCTCAACAAACCATACATTGCAATCCAGCCAACTGTATAATTTCATTACAAAAAGAAGCCATCATCTGGCCAACCTGGATTGATTGGAAAAAAGAACTGAAAGACCAGGAAATTATAAGAGAAACCGAGATAGCTGAAATGGCGGCTGTAAAAGGGAAAGGTATCAACCCGGTTTCTTTATTTCAAAAAATGGAACAACTGCTGCCCGAAAATTCGATCTTCATTTCTGATGGCGGGGATTTTGCAGCAATTTCCTCCTATATTCTCCATCCCCGAAAACCCTTAAGCTGGCTCGATTCCGGTGTGTTTGGCACCCTGGGAGTAGGCGCTGGTTTTGCTCTTGGTGCAGCATTATGTAATCCCGGTGATTATGTTTTTATTGTTTATGGAGATGGTAGTTCCGGTTACAGTCTTATTGAGTTTGATACATTTACAAAATTGGGTTTAAAGATTTGTGCAATTGTGGGTAACAACGGATCCTGGGAGCAGGTTGCCCGTGATCAGGTTACTTTACTGGGAGCCGATACCGCTACTACAATTCCCCGTTCAGACTACCAGATGATCGCAAAATCATTTGGTGCCAATGGTGAACGAACAGAAACGATTAACGATTTTGAACAGGCTATTAAAAACGCAATGGAAAGTATGGACAAGGG
>JADGPX010000128.1 GCA_017882215.1 Chitinophagaceae bacterium
ATGATGTTGCGTTTGGCTTGCTGCCAACACGTAAATATATGATATAAGATGCTATTGCTTAAAAAATTTCACCATTGAAAATCATGCATTTAGTGTTATACATTTTGTATTGTTGTTAGTACAATCCGTTTTACCAATCTATGTTTTCTTTACTCATTAAATCGTCAAGAGGGCTTATAATATTTACAAGTTTTTGTTTGCTTACGTGAAGATACCTTTCCGTAGTTCTTATATCAAAATGCCCCAGTAAATCTTTTATGTACCTTATATCTGTTCCCTTGTCCAGCAGGTGCGTGGCAAAACTGTGTCTTAAACTATGTATGCCAACCGCTTTGCCAATTCCGGCTTTATGCTTTGCAGTTGAAAATATTTGCTGCACCGTACGTGTAGGGTAAGCCGTAAAAGTTTGCTCCGTGCAAATAATCTTTCCTTATTCTTATGAAGATCTATGTATAATTTTATTTCGATCATTATTTTATACTAATAGTTAATGCCTTCATCTAAACTCAATCGCCTTTACAGGGTTTATTTTTTTTACCAATATGGTTGGGATGATTAGTAATGCAAAGCTTACAATTAATGTGGCTGCATCTACCGCTACAACCTGCCACCACACTACATCAGCATGCGCTACATTCATGTAATAAGCTTCTTCGTTAAGTTTTATAAAACCTGTTTTCTCCTGTAAAAAACAAATGGCTAAGCCAAGTAAAGTGCCTGCAATAATTCCTGTTATGGCAATAAAAGTTGTGTTGTATAAAAATATTTTTTGAATGCTCCAGTCCGTTGCACCGATGGCTTTTAGTATGCCTGTCATTTTTGTTCTTTCCAAAACAAGAATTATTAAACACGTAATTAAATTAACAACAGCAACTATCATCATGATGGAAAGCAGAATGCTTTTAATTCTTCCCTGAAGCTCAAGCCAGTCAAAAATATTTGGATAGATCTCTTTTATGGTTTTGCTGTACCACTTATCCGGCAAAGCTTCTGATGTGTACAACAAATTATTTACTGAATCTGTTTGTGTATAATCTTTTAAAAAGATCTCATAACCACCAATTTCATCAGGCTTCCAGTCATTTAACCGTTGTATCAATTTAAGATCGCCCAAACAAAAGTTATGATCGTATTCATCAATGCCTGTTTTAAAAATGCCGGCAATCTTTAATCTTCTTGCCCGTTTGCTTCCATCACTTTGTATAAAAAAAATATCTACGCTGTCATTTACATTTACCTGTAACTGGTTAGCCGTATATGCTGAAATATTTATCTCTTTGCTGTAACCACTGTCTTTAAACGAAAGCCATTTTCCCTTCACTAAAAAATTATTTATCCTGCTAAAATCAAAACTATTATCAACTCCTTTTAATAAAACGCTTTCTATTTCTTCTTTAAATTTTATGATAGAAGATTTGGTGGCATATCGCTCTACACTTTTTACCTGCTGAAGATGGCGGATAAAATTTTCGAGGGTATCATTTTTTTCTATTGGGTATTCTTCTGCAATGTTTGACTGTGTTACTACATTTTGCTGCACACGTATGTGCCCCCAAAAACTAAAAACTTTGTTGCTGATAACATTTTGAAAACCGTTAACAAAGCTTAGTGCAACTATCATCACTGCTACGCTTATCATTGTTGCAGTAACAGCAAGCCCGATAATAAAGCGTGAAAATGTTTTCTGCCTGTTAAACGCAATTCGTTTTGCTATAAAAGATGAAACATTCAAACGGCATACTTTTGGTATCTTGTAAAACTAATTTTTTTAAATCATTTCGATGTATCCGGGTAAGCGCCTTATCAAATATCTTTTAATAAATATTTTTTTAATCTTTAATTATTGTGTGCCTGCGCAGGTTGCTGACAGCATTTATAAAAGCAATATCAAAACAGTTCGCTTGCATAATTATGGAAATCAGTTATCGCTTCCTGTTATTAATCTAAATACTAATGACCAGGTTGAATTACATTTTGATGATCTGCAGGGTGACGTAAAATATTATTATTATACATTTCAACTTTGTGATAAAGACTGGACGCCTGTGAACCTTAGCCAGTTTGATTACCTGAAGGGCTTTACACAAATGCGGATAAATAATTACAGGTTTTCATCAATCGCTTTTACAAAATATACACACTACCAGGCAATACTTCCGGATAAAAATTCTTATCCAATAAGATCAGGAAATTATTTACTGAAAGTTTTTTTGGATGGCGATACTTCAAAACTTGCATTTACAAAAAGATTATTGGTGGTTGATAATAAAGCAACTATTGCCGCCAGAATTACGCAGCCATTTTCACCGCAGTATTTTCGTACGCATCAAAGGCTTGAGTTCAATGTAAATATTAATGGCTTAAATACTTTCAGCGCTGCTCAGCAAATAAAAATTGTGGTGCTGCAAAACAACCGCTGGGATAATACTGTCACTAATATTGCTCCCACTTTTGTACGTGGAAATTCTCTTGAATATAATACAGAGAACAATTTAATTTTTCCTGCCGGTAAAGAATGGCGATGGCTCGACCTGCGGGACTTTCATTTGCAAACAGACAGGGTAAAAAGCGCTGAATATAAAAAAAATTCAACAGAAATATTTGTAAGAACAGATATTGAAAGATCAACAGAGCGCTATGTTTATTACCGTGATATAAACGGAATGTATTCAGTAGAAACAACACAAAGCATTAATCCTTTCTGGCAAAGCGATTATGCTAGTGTTCACTTTACTTTTTTACCGCCTGATAGTACAGCTTACAGGGATAAAGATATTTACCTGTTTGGTCAGCTAACCAATTATGCATTTACGGATAGTACTAAGATGCAATTCAATGCTGCAAAAGGTGTATACGAAACGCATCTCTTTTTAAAACAGGGGTATTATAATTACACTTACATAGTTGTTGATAAAAATAATTTTGCCAACCGGCAGGAAGTGGATGGCAATTATTTTGAAGCCGAAAATGTGTATACAATTTTGGTGTATTACAAATCTTTCACAGCCAGGTCGGATGAGCTTATTGGCGCAGCCACAATAGATTCACGGACTGATAAACCGGGGTTTGGGTATTAGAGGCCTCACCCTCCAACTCCCTCTCCACCTCATCCGCCCCGCCTCTGGCGGGAGCACCTTCTCCTAAAAGAGAAGGAAAGTTGACAAAAAATCTATTAGAGGGAGCGGTGCTTTATCAAAATAATCAGCATCAGAACTTCCACATCATTTTTATATTTTCAATCAGCCATGGTGATGTGTTTGGTAATATTCATCAGAAGAATTTGGAAGAGATAATGTTTGGATATGTACAATAGTGCTGCCTCCTCTCTTTTGGAGAGGAGGTCAGGTGGTGAGGTTTTTTGTTTATATTTGCAGCGGCAAGTCTTATACGGCCAGCTCCTGTTGAACTCCCCCAGGATTGGAAGATAGCAAGGGTAAATGGTTGAGCGGTGCGATATAAGTAACTTGCCATTTTTATGCCCCAACCCCTGAAGGGGCTAATTAAAATTCTTTCTCTTTTTAATTCAATACTTTTGTATTCATCTAATTTTTTAATTAAAAACAAAATCCCCTTTAGGGGTATGGGGTATGAAATTTTTTATAGATACAGCCAATCTTGATCAAATAAAAGAGGCTAACGATTTGGGTATTCTGGATGGTGTTACCACCAATCCATCTCTTATGGCAAAGGAAGGTATCAAAGGGCCGGAAGCAGTGTTTAATCATTACAAAACTATTTGCGAAATGGTGAATGGGGATATAAGCGCTGAAGTGATTTCTACTGAATTTGATAAAATTGTTGAAGAAGGAAAAAAGCTGGCTGCCATCCACAAAAATATTGTTGTAAAAGTGCCTATGATAAAAGATGGAGTAAAAGCAATTAAGTGGTTTACAGATAATGGTATAAGAACAAATTGTACTTTGGTATTTTCTGCCGGGCAGGCAATCTTAGCTGCAAAAGCAGGTGCAGCTTATATTTCACCATTTATAGGTAGAATTGATGACAGTGGTTGGGATGGCATGGAATTAATTGTACAGCTTGCACATATCTTCCGGGTGCAGGGATATAAATCTGAAATTTTAGCGGCATCTATCCGCTCTCCGAACCATATTATTAAATGTGCAGAAGCAGGCGCTGATGTGGTTACATCTCCATTGGAATCTATTTTAGGATTATTAAAACATCCTTTAACTGATATTGGATTGGCTAAGTTTTTAGAAGACGCTAAAAAATTCGCATAGGTGTCAGCTCACTAAAAGAGGGCAAACACCTTACACTAAAATGCCCGGCAGATCTTTTATGATAAACCGGGCATCTTGCTCTTGTGGGGAAATTAGTTGATCAGTTTTTTCTCTTATTTTTCTTAGATTTATTTTCCATCTCTTTAAGTAACTCTTCTGATGTTTTTAATTTTTCATCATCGGGTTTTTTCTTTATGTACATGGTAAATTCTTTACTGATTAGTGGATTTTCTTTTAAAACAACTTTTATATAAACCTTTTCATTTTTAAAATCTTTCTCTATCCACAAACTGTTGCCATAAAATTTTCCATCGCTTGCCCAAAAAATAATGTGAGTACTGTCAAGCGGCATGTATTTACCGTTAGATAAAAGCCCATCAACATTTATATAATTATAAGTGCCTTTTTTAAGACTATCCGTATATAGATTAACAAAAATGTTTTCAATTTTTTGTGCCTTTGCAAAGGATGTAATTGTCCGCCAGTACGCCTTTGCGGGTAAACATGCGTTTCCTTGTGTTGAGTTGAATTAAAAAGAACCCGGCATGTTTACGCGGCAATCTCCTGGTAAAATTCATAACTAAAAAGAAGCTTTCATAATTAAGTGTATTATGAAGATTGCCACAGAGTTTCGGCAAAAATCCCCGAAAACTCTTCGCAATGATTGTTATAAAATTTTAAAAGAAATTTGGCTGAATAAAAATTGTCACTCATATTTGCATTGTAAATGAAAATAAATAATACAAATAATAGCTGGTGGTGGAATACGATCTTTTGATTGTGTCGCTATGCAGTTATATTTGTTTAAATATTTAAGGCCCGACACAAAATGTCGGGTTTTTTAATTTTATAAAATGAAGAAGATAGAAATAAATACCTCTTTTAAAAAGCTTTTAGCTGATGTGTATACACCGGTTGGTATATATCTCAGGCTGAGGGATAGATTCAGAGATACTATTCTATTAGAGAGCACAGACTTTCATGCCGGCGAGAATAGCTATTCGTTTATCGGGATAAATGCTATTGCCGGTATTGAGATTACCAGCCCACATGAGATTGAATTTAAATTGCCCGGAAAGAATCCTGAAAAAATAAAAATTGATAAAACAAATAATATCACAACTCATCTTTGGAATTTTATGCAGCGATTTCAAATAAAAGAAGTTGCAAAAAAGCCGGTGAGTATTGCACAGGGATTATTTGGATATACAACGTATGATGCCGTTCAGTTTTTTGAAAGCATCAATTTTAAATCTCATCCCGCATTTGGCGGGACAAATTCGAAATCTGAAATTCCTTTAATGCGTTACCGCTTGTATCAATATGTTATTGCTGTTAATCATTTTAAAGATGAATTGTTCATTTGCGAAAATCATATAAATAATATTGTAAGTGAAAGTGATGTTGTTGAAAGTCTTATAAAAAGTAAAGATGTTCCGGCATACCCATTCAAAATAAAAGGTGAGGAGACTTCATCAATTACTGATGAAGAATATATTGAGATGGTAAAAAAGGGAATTTCGAGTTGTCATCGTGGAGATGTTTTTCAAATCGTTTTAAGCAGGAGATTTAAGCAGCCATTTACAGGAGATGAATTTAATGTATACCGTGCATTGCGAAGTATTAACCCAAGCCCTTACCTGTTTTATTTTGATTATGGAGATTATAAATTAATTGGCAGCAGTCCCGAAAGTCAATTGATAATTGAAAATAATAAAGCCATTGTACATCCCATTGCCGGAACTTTTAAAAGAACTGGCGATGATGAGGTTGATAAACTATCAGCAGCAAATTTATTAACAGATAAAAAGGAAAATGCCGAGCATGTGATGCTGGTTGATCTTGCAAGAAATGATTTGAGTAAGATGTGTGATGATGTAAAAGTCACCGAGTTTTCCAGGATACAATATTACTCTCATGTTATTCACCTGGTTAGCGAGGTGAGAGGAGTTGTTAGAAAAGATACCAATCCATTTGATCTGTTAGCTGTAACATTTCCTGCTGGCACTTTGAGTGGTGCACCAAAGTATAGAGCTATGCAGCTGATAAATGAATATGAATCTGAGCCAAGAAGTTATTATGGCGGCTGTATTGGTTTTATTGGGTTTGACGGAAGTTGCAATCATGCAATAATGATAAGAACTTTTTTAAGTATGGATAATACTTTGACTTACCAGGCTGGTGCAGGCATAGTAGCTGTATCAAAACCTGAGAGTGAATTACAGGAAGTGAATAATAAATTAAATGCCTTAAAAAAGGCGATTGAGCTGGCAGAAAATATTTAGAGATGAAAATATTAATTTTTGATAATTACGATTCGTTCACCTACAACCTTGTGCATTTGGTAGAAAAGATATTGCACCAAAAAGTTGATGTATATCGTAACGATCAGATTGCGCTTGAAAAGGTGAAGGAATATGATAAAATAATTTTATCTCCGGGACCTGGCATACCAAATGAAGCTGGATTATTATTGCCTTTAATAAAAGAATATGCTCCCACCAAATCCATATTGGGTGTATGTTTAGGGCACCAGGCTATTGGTGAAGCTTTTGGGGGAACGTTAATAAATTTAAGCACTGTATATCATGGTGTAGCAACAAATTGTGAGTTGTCAGTTGAGAATTGTGAATTGTTTAAAGGGTTGCCAAATAATATTAAAGTGGGTCGTTATCATTCATGGATAGTAAGTGATAAAAATTTTCCGGATGAATTGGAAATAACAGCCCGTGATGAAAATAATTATATCATGGCATTGCAACACAAAACTTTTGATGTACAGGGTGTGCAATTCCATCCTGAAAGTATTCTTACTCCTGATGGAGAAAAAATTATGAGGAACTGGTTGGTCTGAACTGGGATTTATAGGATGTTTGGGATAAATGGGAATTGATATTTGCTTATAAAAACTTTGCTATGGGAGATTTTAAATATGGAGAAATAACTGAAAAAATAATCGGTGCTGCTTTTAGAGTACATGGTACATTGGGTAATGGATTTCAGGAAGTGATTTATCAAAGAGCACTGGAGCTAGAATTAAAAAATATGCATATGGATTTTGTAAGAGAGTTTGAAATGCCGATTTATTATATGGATCAGCACATAGGAACAAGAAGAGTTGATTTTTTAATCGCCGATAAAATTAGTGTTGAATTAAAAGCTATAATTAAATTAGAAGATGTTCATATTGCTCAGGCAATAAATTATTTAGAAGCATATAATCTTGAAATTGGATTACTGATAAACTTTGGCAGTAAGCGATTAGAGTTTCACAGATTTACAAATAAGAAATTTAATCCGCAAATTATTCAACATCCCACAACTCCCATTCATCCCATGAATCCCAGTTCAGACAAACATCCCACAACTCCCATTCATCCCATAAATCCCGGTTCAGACAAATGAAAAAAATTCTTTCTTTTTTATTCGAACATAAAACGCTGGATAGAGCTTCTGCAAAAGAAGTACTGATAAACATTTCCAAAGGTATGTACAACGAAAGTGAGATCGCATCTTTCACCACGGTGTTTCTTATGCGAAGCATCACCATTGATGAACTCCAGGGTTTCAGAGATGCATTAATGGAATTGTGTGTTCCGGTAAATTTTACCGGGCATCAGGTCTTGGATATTGTTGGTACCGGCGGTGACGGAAAAAATACTTTCAACATTTCTACGCTTAGTTCCTTTATCGTTGCTGGCACAGGAAACAAAGTTGCAAAACATGGTAATTATGGTGCATCTTCCATCAGCGGCTCAAGCAATGTGATGGAGCAATTGGGTTATAAATTCACAAACAATAAAGATGTTTTAAGAAAGCAGATTGAAGAAGCAAATATTTGTTTTTTACATGCGCCCTTGTTTCATCCTGCTTTAAAAATTGTTGCACCAATAAGAAAAAATTTAGGTGTCCGTACTTTTTTCAACATGCTCGGACCAATGGTTAATCCTGCCATTCCGGATTACCAGTTGGTGGGAGTTTTTAATTTGGAAATGGCAAGAATTTATAATTATTTATTGCAGCAAACCAACAAAGCTTTCACTATTATTCATAGTCTT
>JADGPX010000129.1 GCA_017882215.1 Chitinophagaceae bacterium
TAAAAGTGAAATAATAAACTTTTTTAATTTCTTGCAATACAAAAACAAACCAAACCGAAGGAGCATACTTTTAAAAACCTGGCGAATTTTTAAAAAGATTGTGCTGTATGGCTTTCTCTTTTCTATCTTCTATATTTTGTTTTGCAAATGGATAAACCCGCCAATAACTATTACACAATTAAGCAGTGTTTTATCAGGCAATGGATTAAAAAGAAATTACATTGATTTAAATGAAATGAGCCCGAATGTTAAGCTGGCAGTGATGTCTGCAGAAGATCAGTTATTTCCTGATCATAATGGATTTGATTTTAAGAGTATTGAGAAAGCTATGAAGCACAATCAAAAAAGCAGATCACTAAGAGGGGCAAGCACAATAAGTCAGCAGGTTGCAAAAAATGTTTTTCTATGGCAACATGGAGGCTACTTCAGAAAGGGTTTGGAAGTGTATTTTACTTTTATGATAGAACATTTGTGGAGTAAAGAAAGAATATTGGAGATGTATTTAAATGTTGCCGAAATGGGCGAAGGAGTTTTTGGCGTAGAAGCTGCGGCGAGGAAATATTTTAATAAATCTGCAAAAAATTTAAGCAGAACAGAAGCTGCCATGATTGCTGCATGTTTACCAAATCCTAAAGGCTATACCGTAAAACCTTTATCTGCTCATGTTGCTTCAAGATACCCATGGATACTAAGGCAAATGGGACATTTAGAAAGTGACCCGGATATACAGAAACTAATTCACTGAATTATTTTACTAAATCATCAATAGCATTAATGGCAGCCTTCAATCTTTCTTCATAACCACCACTTATATCAACCCACGGAACTGATTGATTGACCATTATATCTTTGTAAAAATGGTATAATTTTTTTCTTATTGCCCCATCAGGATATTCTCTTAATTCATCCGCAATCCATGGCAGGTCAGGGTTACAAAGTAAATAGAGATCATATTTTTTTGTTGCTGCCTGGTTCAATATCCAACTATGGCATTTGCCAAAAGCAAACTCACACCAAACTTTCATTACATACATATCGGTGTCGATGAAAAGCATAGAGCTATTAGCCGTGAGCCTGCCTGTCCGGTAGGCAGGCTGTGAGTCTTGTTGTATTTTGCTCATAGCTAATAGCTCATAACTCGTAGCTTGTTCTAAATCAACCTGCCCCCTGGCAATGGTAAGCAGATCGTCATAAGTATAATCTCTTCCATGTTTTTCTAAATATTCTCTTGCATATTCCGGGCACCACAATGTTTGATAATGTTCGGCAAGCTGTAAACACAAAGTGCTTTTGCCTGTTGATTCGGGACCTATGGCAACAATTTTTTTCACACTCATTAAACAATTTCTTTTTTAAGCTTTTCTTCATTCGCTCTTCTCATCCATTCAATTAATCCCCATACAGCCATTATCAATAAAATAAAATAATACACACTTGTAAAAACATAATGCTTTACAAAGTATAATGGAATGGAAGCTATATTGGTTGCTATCCACCAATACCAGCTTTCAACTTTTTTCCTTGCCATAAGCCACATACCCGTAAATGCAGTAGCGCTGGCAAATGCATCAGCCCATGGAATAGCGCCGGGAGCAAAATCTTTTTTTAAATAGGTTAGCGCAGCAAAAATTGCTATATAAAATACAGAGAAAAAAAGCAGTTCATTAATCCATTCTTTTTTATTTGACCATGTAATTACCACAACAGGTTTTTGTTGCCTGTCTTTTCTTGTCCATAATATCCATCCATAAATACTCATGATAGTATAATATAAATTAACTCCGGCTTCGCCTAACAAACTTCCTTTAAAACTAATGTAGATGTAGATAATAGTATTGATAAGACCAATAGGATAGACAAGAATATTTTCCTTCCTGGAAAACCATACACTTGCAATTCCAAAGAATACTGCTACATATTCAAGCCAGGTAGTTGCTTTCATTCCTTCAATAAACTGCCGGAGTATTTCTGATAGATCCAATTTGTAAAGATTAGATTCAAAAATAGTTTTACTTGTAATTAAATCTGCAAAATCAATAACATATATTATTTTTAGAATTTCGGATGGAAATATTACAGATATTATGTAAGGAGATAATAAAGCTCAATAAGATTAACTATTCTTCGTTTTAAATTTATTAATTGCATTTTTAGTAAACTCACTCAATACAAGCCTGCCGCTTATAGCAGCTCTTTCTTTTAAAAGTTCATCCCAGTGTTCAGTTCCTTTCCAAAATATTTTTTTCATTTCTATCATTGCATCCGGGTTGGAATGTGATAAAGAATTTGCTAAACGATAAACCGATTCATCCATACTCTCAATTGAGCTATGTACTTCTGCAAACAAGCCTTTGTGCTTTGCCCATTCTGCGTTTCGCCAGAGATTTGCATCAATTGCCAACTGGCTAAATGCTGATGTTCCGATCTTTCTTTCTATTACAGGTCCTACAACAAATGGTCCTATACCAATTGCCAATTCACTTAATTTAACTTCTGCTTTATCTACAGCAATTGCATAATCAACAGCTGCTGCAAATCCAACACCACCGCCTACACATTTGCCTTGTATTCTGCCAATGATTATTTTTTTACATTTTCGCATTGCATTAATAACATTGGCAAATCCGCTAAAGAATTTTAGTCCTTCGGTTTCATTATTAATTGCGGATAGTTCATCAAAGCTGGCACCGGCACAAAATGCACCATCGCCTCCGCTGCGGAGAATGATAACTTTTGTATCATTATCATTTTCGGCAGAATGTATTTCCCGGGCAAGCAGTTCCAAAATTTTTGCAGGTAATGAATTACTTTGCGGATGAAAAAATTCGATGGTTGTTATACCATGTTCGTTGTGTGATGTTACGTAGCCGTCTTTTATTTCATTCATCATAATAAATTAATTGGCAAAATTAACCATAGTTGAGCTATCGGCATTTAGGAATACTATTAAGATTTATTAAATTTGATGTATAAAATTTTATATTATGAGTGTAGCAGAAATGAAAAAAGTAATTGCTGAAAAGCTTAATACATTAAATGAAGCTCAATTAAAAGAACTGGATGCTTTTATAAATAAAATTAACAGCCTCTCTGCAAATGAGTGGGATTTATCTGAGCATGTAAATAATATTGTAAAGGAAAGAGAAGAGGTGCTGCAAAAACTTGCAAAATGATCAGTGTTAAGCAGGCGCTATCAATTCATAAAATTGTAATTGAAAAATTCGGTGGTTCACAAGGCATGCGTGATATTAATGGATTGGAATCAGCATTAGCAAGACCCTTTCAAACTTTCCGTGGTGAGGAATTATATTCATCAATTGAAGAAAAAGCCGCTGCTATTGGAGAAAGCATTATCATGAATCACCTTTTTGTTGACGGAAACAAACGAACAGGTTATTTATTAATGGAAGCCATATTAAGATATGGGAACAAAAAAATTTCGGTGAATAATGATTTGCTTTATCAATTTGTTATTTCCATCTCCACCGGCGAAATAAAATTTAATAAAATTGTTGAATGGCTAAAAAATAACACCCGGCAATTATGAAAAATTTATCCGTATCAATTATTCTTTTCTTCTTATGTCTTACATCCTGCACTAAAAACACAGTAAGCTGTAAAGGAATATCTACAGCAGATTGCATTTGCACTAAAGAATACAATCCCGTTTGTGGTTGCGATGGAAAAACTTATGGCAATGCCTGTGAGGCAAAATGCGCAGGCATAAAAAAATGGACTTCAGGAAAGTGCCAATGATCTTGATAAAACCATTTAAACTTTTGCCCATTATCAAAGTCTTATTCCGGTTAATAACTATTTAAAATCTTAATATGCAAAACAGGATAAGGCAATTTGCCAAACTTCTTATTTTTTCTGCCAGTTTCCTCCTGCTTTCTTTTTTTCAAGAACCAAACTATAAACCTCATTTTAGTTTCCCATATAAAAAAGCAGGACTTACCGGGCGTGAAGCAGCGGCTCATTTATTAAGCCGTTTTACATACGGAGCTACTCCCGCACAAATAGATGAAGTGATTAATATGGGTCTTGAAAAATGGTTTGAAAAACAATTGAGTAGCTCTTTGCCGGATGATTCATTAACTCAAAAATTAGCGGGTTATGATGCATTGAAATTAAGTAATACCGAAATAGTAAATACATATCCAAAGCCTGCGCAAATACTTCGCATGGCAATTCAGGATGGTATTATTAATAAAGATTCGGTTAACAAAGCCGATAAAAAAGAATACCGCCAGCAACTAATGGCATATATGCAACAGAAAGCATTAAAACCCGAACAGGAACTTTTTCGTCAATTCATCAATCAAAAAATATTAAGAGCCGCTTACAGCAATAATCAATTACAGGAAGTGCTTACTGATTTTTGGTTTAATCATTTTAATGTTTCCATCACAAAAAATGACTGTGCTGAGTTTATTCCAAATTACGAAAGAGATGTTATCCGTCCGAATGTGTTTGGAAAATTTGAGAATCTTCTTCTTGCAACAGCCAAGTCGCCTGCTATGCTTTTATATCTTGATAATTTCAGCAGCTCCGGCGAAAACACAAATGCTAATCTTCCCGGTAATCAGCAGCTACGTAAAATGCCCGATCAGAAGCAGGATCAAATGGGAGATTCATCACAAAAAAATCAGGCACTTAAGAAATTACAAAATGCCAGGAAGGCACAGGGATTAAATGAAAATTATGCACGGGAGGTAATGGAATTGCATACATTAGGTGTTGATGGTGGCTATACACAGCAGGATGTAACGCAGGCTGCACGGGTGCTTACCGGCTGGACTATTTACCCAATGGGTGATAATGGCTATGGCAATGCAATAAAAAAAGTAATAGAAAAAGTAGGCGAAGATAAACTTACAGAACGTGGCTTTGTGCATGATGGAGATTTTCTTTTTGCCATCAACCGGCATGATAATAAAGAAAAAACTGTTTTGGGAAAAACCTTTGCTGCCAATGGCGGATATGAAGAAGGGGTGCAGCTTTTAACTATGCTGGCTCATCATCCCTCAACTGCAAAATTTATTTGCAAAAAATTAGCCGTTCGCTTTGTAAGCGATAATCCTCCGCAAAGTCTTATCAATAAAATGGCTAAAACTTTTACAGAAAAAGATGGTGATATTAAAGAGGTATTAATAACAATGGCATCCTCGCCTGAATTTTGGAGTAAAGATGTTATAAGAGCCAAAACAAAATCACCTTTCGAGCTTGTAGTAAGCGCTGTTCGTGCATTAAATGCAGATATTAAACAACCTTATCAGTTATTTAACTGGACAGATAGAATGGGACAAAAAATGTATTTCTACCAGGCGCCTACAGGCTTTCCTGATAAAGGACAATACTGGATAAACACAGGTGCATTGCTAAATAGAATGAACTTCGGATTGGCTATTGCATCACAAAGAATCGCCGGTACAAAACTGGACCTGCTTGCTTTGAACAATCATCATGAGCCCGAAAGCGCAACAGCTGCTTTGATAACCTATGGTAAGCTTATCATGCCCGAACGTAATCTTGATGAAACAGTAAAAAGATTAACTCCAATGTTGAATGATCCGGAACTCATGCAAAAGATCAATAACGCAGCCGATAAAAATCATCCGGCAAAACAAACAGACATAGTTAATAATGGCGTTGTAATGAATAATGATATAATGGATGATGGCGTTGGCAATAAGGGAGGCAAAGGACTTAAGGGTTTAAGAAAAAATAATAACGGTGCACTTCAAACTGTTCCCGGTAATAGTTCAATGCTTTCTCAGGTGGTGGGTATAATTATTGGCTCACCTGAATTTCAAAGAAAATAATCCCGATACCAATCGCAAAAGCGTCAAGCTAAGAAATGAATAAATGAAGCTGGAATCATTGTCAGGTAAAAGATTGGGAGCTATATGTGTTAGTTCAAAAGTTGAATAAAAGATAAATGCCCGACCTCCCTCTCCACATGGAGAGGGAACGAGGGTGAGGTCATTAACCAATAAACTTAAAGATCATGGTATCAAGAAGAGGGTTTTTAAAAGGCGGCGGACTTGCCCTTTTTGGAATAGGCGTTGGTGGTGTTCCAACATTTATGGCACGGGCAGCTAACAGCAATAAATTATTCAGTCCTTATAAAAAGAAAAAAGTGCTGGTGTGTATTTTCCAGCGTGGCGCAATGGATGGGCTTATGGCAGTAACTCCTTTTACTGATCAATACCTGCAGGCTGCAAGACCAACCTTGTTTATGTCGGCTGCTAAGGATAGTAAGACAACTCCATTAATAGATCTTGATGGAAAATTCGGCCTGCATCCCGGAATGAAATCTTTTGAACCCTTATTTCGCAACAAGCAGCTCGCAATTGTTCATGGCATTGGTTCTCCCAATAATACACGTTCGCATTTTGATGCGCAGGATTATATGGAATCAGGAACCCCGTTTGATAAAGGAACCGGCAGTGGCTGGCTGAATCGTGCAGTAGGATTGATGGGGCATGATGCAACACCATTCAGAGCAGTAAGCCTTACCTCTTCAATGCCACGTTCTTTTTATGGTGATAATCCTTCTATTGCTATTAATAACCTGCAGGATTTTGCAATACAGTTAAAGGGAAATCCTATGGGCGCAAATATGGCTGCTAAAAGTTTTGAAGACCTGTACGATCAAACCTCTTCAGGATTATTAAAGGAAACAGGCAAGGAAAGTTTTGATGCAATAAAAATGCTTAAGAAAGTTGATGTTAGTAATTATAAGCCTGATAATAATGTTGTGTATCCCGGCACTGCTCCTGGTAATGCATTAAAGCAAATAGCACAATTGATAAAAATGGATGTTGGATTAGAAGTGGCATTTGCAGAATCAGGCGGGTGGGATACACACTTTAACCAGGGTACAGAGCTGGGAGTTTTTGCCCGCAATGCAAACGATCTTAGTAATAGCATCACCGCTTTCTGGAATGATTTGGGTCCGGCAAATCAGGATGATGTAACACTTATGACGATGACGGAATTCGGACGTACTGTCCATCAAAATGGATCCGGCGGAACTGACCATGGACGGGCATCCTGCAATTTTATTTTGGGTAATGATGTTAACGGCGGCACTGTATATAATAACATGAAACCTTTGTCTGTAGAGAATCTTGAAGATGGCAGAGATCTTCCTGTTACTACCGACTTCAGAAGTGTTTTCAGCGAAGTGGCAGACAAGCATCTTAAGATTAATAACGATAAAGTTTTATTCCCCGGCTGGAATGGAAGTAAGATTGGTGTGATGCGTTCGTAAATTTATTAGTATCACTGTTCAATTCAGCAGTTTAAATTTCTGCAGTTCTTTTCTCATCTGTTCTTGCGATATTACAAGAATAGTTGGGATGCCAAGTTTGTTTGCACCCATTATATTATCAGCATTATCATCAATAAAAATTGTTTCTGCAGGTTTGCATTGTAAATAGTTAAGTACTATTCTGTATGCCTTCTCTTCCGGTTTTCTTGTTTCCATTTCATGGGAAGAAAATATTTTTTCAAAATGCTTTAAAATACCTGCATATTTTAATCTCCAAACTTTGTTATGAATTATATTGGTATTAGTTAATGCAACAAGTCTGTATTTGTGTTTCAAATCTATCAGCAGCTGTTCTATTCCATTATAAGGATCAAGATATAAATCGCACCAGCCCCTGTCAAAATCTGCCCCAGTTAAATTGAAACCTAATCTTTTCGAAATAGTTGTTCGAAAACCTGACGCTGAAATCTCGTTTGTTTCTAATTTATTAAATAACTCGTCAAACACAAATTTGTTTTTAATATCCTCAAATTTTTGGGATGAAGCTTTTGCCCATGACCGAAAAACTCTGTCAAAAGAGAGGTCGAATACTACTTACCTAAATCAAAAATTATAGCATGAATCCTAGCCATTAGTAAATTATATAGCCTAAATATAATTATATAGAAACGATTTCTTCTTTGGATAATTAAAAATTCTTTTTAAAAATTTTTCTTGTTCCAAAAACTTATCGTAATATTACGATACGATTATGGGAGCAACAAAAACATTGGAGTTTACAGTTAGGCACAACAGCCTTGCTAAATATGCAAAGGCACTTGCGCATCCTGCATGCATTTCTATTTTACAATTACTGGCTAAAAAACAAACCTGCATTTGTGGGGATATAGTTGATGAAATTCCCTCTCCCAAACCGGTTTCATCACAACTTAAATAATTCAGCAAGAGAATCACAAACTATTCCGGAAGTTCTTCTATCCATAATTCCCAATTTTTTGATGAACCTTATTTTATCA
>JADGPX010000130.1 GCA_017882215.1 Chitinophagaceae bacterium
CATGTAACTGAAATATTTGTATCTGACAGCTCATGTTTTAATGCCCTGGTAAATTTAAGCATATACGCTTTTGAAGCTGCATAAATAGTAAGCATAGGAACAGCCTGGTATGCTGATGAACTACTGATATTTAAAATATAAGATTGCTTTTGTTTTTTTAATAAAGGAATAAATAGCTGACAGAGCTGAGTGGGGACTATAATATTTAATTGCATCATGTTTGTATTTTCGGCTAAAGAATATTTTTCAATTGAGCCGCTTAATCCAAAGCCTGCGTTATTAACTAATATAGAAACCGGAAAATTATTTTCAACACACCAGTCATATAATTTTTGCGGAGCATTTAATTCTGAAAGATCAAGTGGAAGAAAATTTACTGTAACCGGGTATAGTTTTTTTATTTCTTCAGCAGCCTGCTGTAAAAGCTCAGCAGACCTTGCCGTAAGCAAAATATCATAGTTGTGTTTGGCTAATTCAAAAGCTATTGCTTTGCCAATACCTTTACTGGCACCTGTTATCAAAGCATATGACATATTGTGGAATTAAGAAAACTTACTTAAGAATCTTTTTCGTAAGATGTGATGATAAAATGGTGTTTTGCTGTCAGCGTGTTTTGGCTTGTATTTACCCGTAACTAAAGGTATATACATCACACGTCGCCGGCTTTCAGCACCATATTTATTAGATTGTTGTACACGATGCCAAATACTGCCATGATGAACTGTAAGATCGCCGGCTTCAATATCAAATCCTACTTCATTAGGATCAGGATTATTATCAATAAAATATTTTTTTGCAAAGAGTAAACGAAAAAAACCCTGTTTATGTGTTCCCGGCAAAACACGTAACCCTCCATTTTCGTATGCACAATCATCTAAATGTAAACCTACATTTAGCATTGGCATTATTTTATGCCCATAAAAAAGATCACGTGGACTATCGGTATGCCAACCCATTTTTGTAAATCCACTGTTAGGAGTTTGTATATAATGATTAAATACAAGTCCATCTTTTTCGTCCTCAGCAATTCTACCTTCGTAAGGATATAATAATTCGGTAAGAGACGCTAACCGTGGATCCTGCAAAAACTGATGTAACAGATCGCTGTGCTGAGATAAAAATGCAAATCTGTTGATCATTTTTTCACCTTTCTCATTTTCACCAAACTTAAGTGGTACACCATTTACCTTCTCAATTCCCTCACTAAGCCATTTCTTTTCAACAGCTTCTGCTTCTTTTATATATGAAGCCACTGTAGATCTTGAAACAAAATTCTTAAAGCGAATAAATCCATATTCATTAAAGAACTGAACATGCCCGGCAGAAAGCTTATCATTTAAATAAAAATCAGGAAATGGATAATTTCCTTTAAGAGTGTTAGGGATCAAAGCAAATTCTTTTTGTGGTAATGATAAAATTAAGTAAAAAATATTTAGGCTCTCAAAAAAAGTAATACACAAATAAAGAAATCATTATCTGCCACGGTTAAGTGTTATATATTTTGCACTTCTATAACATATATAAGCAAAAGGAAAAGCAAATAAAACATCTATAGAGTAATGAATATGCTGTATTAAAACCAATATGCCAACACATAAGCATGAAGTAAGTGTATAATATTTAATGAATTTATTATTCTGGCATAAATACATCAGAAAAAGCATAGAAACATGTCCTGAAAAGAAAAGGTCTTTGGTTATAAAAGGCACTCCATAAAAATAATTAGTTAATGGGTCTATAAGATTTATTATTCCTAAGGGAGCCTCCAGCGGAAATAAAAAAATACTAAGCGCTCTTAAAATGGATAACAGAAGGTAAGCGATAAGAAATGTAAGAAAAATGGAAGGGTTTTTTATTATAGTGATCAACATAAAAAAAGCGCTGCTCCATATCAAAATAAATATCAGGATATAAACATTATAAGCCGGAATCAGGTTTAAGAGTGCATCATTAAATAATAAACCTTTTCTTTTCTCCATATATTGAAAAAAATATGGAGAACAGATTAAAATGATAGTTATCAAAAAAATGCCTGCCAATAATTTGTAACGAAAGGCTTTCTGCTGCCAGGATAATTGCCAATTTAGGCTGGTACTTTTAAAATATTTATATACCATGCTCATACTTCATTAACCTGTTTAAATGCATTTCCCAAATTATTAATTATATCGCCTGCTATCAATGCATTCTGTGAAAGTTTATTAGCAGCAATATCACCCGCAAGACCATGAAGATATACTCCCAATAAACATGTCTCTAATGAAGAATAGCCCTGAGCTAATAACCCTGTAAGAATGCCTGTTAGCACATCTCCGGTACCTGCAGTTGCCATGCCTGCATTGCCTGTAGAATTAAACCATGCTTTTTTATCTGGTGTGGCAATTAAAGTACGATGACCTTTTAATACTATATAAATTTTATATTCATGAGATATTTCCAATGCCAAGTCTAGCCGTTCAACATCTGTCTCAGTTTTCCCAAACAATCTTTCAAACTCTTTCGGGTGAGGAGTGAAAATACTTTCTGCAGGAATGTTTTTAAGTAATTTTTTATTTTGAGAAAGAATATTCAAAGCATCTGCGTCAATTACAATTGGTTTTTTATATTCTGAAAATATTTTTTGCAAAAGCCGGCTATGAGATTTATGAATACCGATACCGGGCCCAATTCCTAAAACATCAAATTTTTTTAGATCATCAACTTCCGTAATAATTTTTTTACCACATACTTTAACCATTGCCTCAGGTATTGAAGTTTGCATTACCTCATACCCAATCTTTGGAATAAAACAGGTTAATTTTCCAACACCGCTTCTTAAACACGCTTTAGCTGCCAGCACCGCAGCCCCCATCATCCCATAACTACCGGCTAACAGGCATGCATGTCCATAATTTCCTTTATGGGTAAATGGTTCCCTTGGTTTTAAAATTTTATTTATAAGAGAACCATCAATTAAATTGTCTGGTGTATTTGAGTCCATATTAATTATTTACAAACCACAATTGGCTGATTATTCAAAAAGTTCCAGCTTGTTTTTTGGTCTTCGCTTTTCTAACCAAATAAATTTCTTAAGGTACTTCTGATCCTGTGGTATCTGGCGTATAGGATATAATTTTCCATGTACATCATTAACAAATTTTACTTTATTCAGTTCCTGCTTTACAAAATACATATCTATTACAGAACCGTCAGCATGATTCATTCCGGTAAAGGCGCTGTCTTTATCCTGCACATAATAAATACTTTCTGCAGGTGAGCCTTTAACTCTCATATAGTCAATAATACCATTTGCAAAATAACAATTAATTGTTTTGCCGGAAACCTGGTTGTAAAATTCCGAATTTATTTTATTGATCATTATTCCGTTTTCAAAAACATATACCCGTTCCGCCTTTTTATTTTTGGTGTATAAAAAAATAGTATCCCCTGTAACCTGGCTTTTACCACTCCAGATAACCGGATCATAAAAAAGCCGGAAAGCAGAATCGGCTCCTGAATAAAATAAGCTGTCACTTACTGCCTGTAAAGAATCATTAAAAATTTTTACATGATGATAGGCAAGAAAATATCTTATGGAGGTATCAGGCTTATTTGAATTAATAATTGTGGTTTTGCCAATTACCCGGAAGTTTGAAGAATCTTTTTTTGCTATAACACTTTTGGTTGAATCCACTTTCACCGAATCTTTCTCAGGAATTATATCATCGTTATAAACTTTTTTTGTAAACCCTGAAAACAATGTATCACCTGAAATATAAGTTGTGTCTTTATCCTGCCATATTATCAATACAGGTTTTTTTGTGGCAAGAAAAGAATTATTCTTTTTGTCTACAAAGATTTGATTACCGGTAACTATAAAGCGATTTGCAGAATCCTTAATTATTGCATTGCCCTCTAATTGAGCCTGCCCTAACTTATTATCAATAGCAATATTATTTGCCTGGTAAACTCTTCCGCTGCTATCTTTTACCAATGTGCGGTTACCAAAAAAAGCGTCTCCGTTTTTCAGATCATAAGTTCCCTGGTTGGTAAATATATCTCCATCTTTATTCTTTATATAAGTAGGCCCGATAAAGTTTAGCTTTTGTGTTTGCGTATTATATAAAAGCGAATCTGCTTTTATCTTAGTTTGTGGATCAACAACATCAACATTATTTATAAAATAAACATCCTTTGTATCCTCATAATAAATTCCCTGTGTACTCGTGAGTACTGTTTTACCATTTACTACCTTGCCTCCGTTGTTGTATTTCCCAATACCTGTGGTTAAATTATACTCGAGTTCCTGTGTGGTAAGCGTTGCCTTTTTATCAGTTAGTTTTACATTTTTTTTTAAATAAGCAACTCTTTCATTACCTAAATATTTTATGTACTGAGATGATGTAAAAAGGGTATCGCCCTGGTTTATATGTACATTGCCAAAAGCTTCCAGCGTATTTAAATGTTGATTGATAATTGCACTGTCGCAAGCGAATTTTGTTGTGCCTTCCTGAACAAGAACATCACCCACAAGAATTTCGAGCCTGGTAACAGAATCAATGGTTTTTTCACGCCATGTATTCCCACGAATGATCTGAATTGTTCTGAATGTGTCTGAAGGTACTGTTGGAGAGATCTGCGCAAAACAAACATCAGCCTTAAAAATCAAGGCCAATAACCAAAAAAATTGAAGAACCTTCCTCATTTTGTTTTTCCAGGAAGTTTTAGAGTATCATCTACCAGAGGAGCAGTGATATAATTTCCCTTATCCTTTTTACCAAACACAGATATAGTTAAATATCTTTTAGGATGTACACGAATATCATCTAACAAAATATTTATCTTATTGCTGGTTGCAGAAAGATTATCATACAGCTTAGTATCATTCAACAATAAACCAAGAGAGCCGCTATTGCTGTTTATTTTAGCTACGCCTTTTTTTAATTCGGTAACTGTGTTATTTAATTCAGTTAAGGTTTTTTGGAGATCAAGATTTGCAAGGTTATTGCTTGTTTTTTCTGCGTTGCTCATAATATTATTAAGCTTGCCATTATTACCCACAAGGTTATTGGTAAAAGCATTCACATTATCGAGCGATTTTGCCAGCGCACCAGTTTGCGGATTTAATAATGTTTGTAAAGATGCTGCAGAAACAGTGAATGAAGCTGTAACTGTATTTAAATTTTCTATCACTCCTTTTATATTATTTTTTGTTGTAGGATCAAATACACCTGTTATAACATGCAAAACAGAATCAAGCGACTTAACAGCATTTCTAACTTCATACAAAACCGGATTTATCATTTTTAATGCTTCGTCAAAAGCTCCACCACTAAGTGTAGTTAATAAAGTATCACCCGTTTTTAAATAGGTATTTGAATTACCTAATTTTATTTCTAAAGAAACAACGCCCAACAAACTGGGGTTAATTACAGCTAAGGAGTTATTGGGTATTAAAACATCCTGTGTAAGCACTACAGTTACAACAATTCTTTTTAGCAGCTTGCCACCATCAAGATCAGTGATATGGCCTATTTGGAGTCCGTTTATTACAGCAGGGTTTGATTTACCCAGCCCCTGTATATTTTCAAAAACAGCATAAATATATTTTTCTTTTTTGAAAAAATTTTTCCCCTTAAGGAAATTAAAGCCCAATACCAACGCCAAAATTCCTACAACAGCAAGTGCGCCTATTTTTGTTTCGTTACTAATTTTCATGATACTTTTTTTGGTTGATTACCTGTAACCGATTTTAATCAACCCGTTTTTACTATATACGAAAATAGTAAAAGTTTAATTGGTATAAGATACGGTAAAATTTATACCGTGGATGATGCTCAGAATGTGCTTAGTAATTATTGGAAGAATTACTATCCGGTTGCGTAGAAGTTTTTGGGTTCTCAACCTGGTCTTTATATTTTATTATGGCTCTTGCAATAGCCTCTGCAATTTCCTGTTGTCCTTTTTCACTGTTTAAATATCTTTCATCATCCGGTGTTGTAATAAAACCGGTTTCTATTAAAACAGCGGGCATTTGTGTTGCCTGTAAAACCCAAATACCTTTGTCTCTTTGCCAAACGCCAAGATTTTCTCTTCCTGTATTGGCAATTTCTTCCTCTATCAGTGAGCCTAGTTTATAACTCTTCTTAAAATAATTTTGAGTATACAAAAGCGCATTGGCCTTCCATTCGGGGCTGTTGTAATTAATATCTAAAGAACTATCGTTATCATCAGTATCAAAAAAAATATCGCTGTTCTCCATTGCCTTTATCTTATCATTTGTTTTACGGGCAGCAAATATTAAAGTGCTTGTTCCTTTTCGGGTGGTGGATATTTTAAAATATTGCCTTATGGCAACTTCCCTTTGATGTGGCGTAACGATTTTTTTCTTCCTTTTTCCTTTACCAACATAACGGGTAGTGGTATAGGTTTCAGTTCGGTATCCTATAATTCTTGAACCCGTTTTTAAATTCAATGCATCAGCATGTATGCAAACAAATAAATCCCCATGATTTTCATTTGCAATACGTGCTTTTTCTCTTACAGGTTGGGTAATATCAGAAGTCCTGGTAGGAACTATTTTTGTATCTGGTAGTTGTTTTTTTAATTCTGCAACTAATTTATTAGCTATTGCTAAGGTGATGTTCTTTTCATAAGATCCCTCCGTAACCCGGTTTTCCGAGGCCCAACCCTCCGGCGCCGCCATAGCGCCGTCGCCGGAGAACCCAAACACGCTCGACGGATCCTCTCGTTCAACACATGCGCGCAAGCCGATCCAAATGGGCCACTCAAGAAGGAATATTGTTAGACTACGAATCGAACCTGCGAGGAGACGGGGAACCGTGGGCGATGAAAGTACTGTCACCGCGCTTCTGGCCGAATGGAGCCGGGGGGATGCCGAGGCTTTGCACAGGCTCACACCCCTGGTCTATGAAGAGCTCAGACGGCTAGCCAGTCACTACCTGCGCCAGGAAGGGCAAGGACAGACTCTCCAGACCACGGCTCTCGTCCATGAGGCCTACCTGCGAATGGTCAACCAGGACGCAGTGGACTGGCAGGGCCGGTCCCACTTCCTGGGCATCGCGGCGAGATTGATCCGGCAGATCCTGGTGGATCACGCTCGCAAGCGGCAGGCCGGAAAGCGGGATAGCGGCGGCCCTTTGATCTCCTTCGATGAGAGCATTGACTTGCCGGATGGGGGTCAAATGGATCTGGTGAGGCTGGACGACGCATCGACCAGTCTGGCTAGGATCGACGAGCAGCAAAGCCGCATTATCGAACTGAGGTTCTTCGGCGGGTTGTCGATCGAGGAAGCCGCGCAATTGATTGGAATTTCTCCACGCACGGTAAAGCGCCAATGGGCCATTGCCCGCGCATGGCTGTTTCGCGAACTGAACAGGGCATAATCGATGACCCCCGAGACCTGGTCCAAGGTGAAGGAAGTGCTGGATGCGTGCCTGGATTTAGATCCCCCGCAATGGGCGGGCTATCTGGATGAAGCTTGTCCGGGCTCTCCTGAAGTGCGAGCCGAGGTGGAATCCCTGCTGGCATCGCACGAGCGGCTGGGTGATTTCATCGCCGACCCCGTACTGCGGGAGTCCTTCGTGGGTGGGCGTCTCGGGCACTGGAAGATCCTGGCTGACATCGGAGAAGGAGGCATGAGCCGCGTCTGCCTGGCGGAGCGGGACGACGGACAGTTGGAGCAGCGGGTGGCGGTCAAGATTCTGAAGCGGGGAATGGACACCGATCTGATCCTCCGCCACTTCCAGATGGAACGACAGATCCTGGCCGGAATGCGCCACCCACATATTTCCCGGCTACTGGACGCAGGCGTAACTCCAGGCGGCCGCCCGTTCTTCGTGATGGAGCACATAGAGGGCGAACCCATCGATGAGTATGTGGCAGCGAAAAAGCTAAGCCAGGCCGAACTGCTGAAGCTCTTTCAGCAGGTGTGTTCCGCGGTTCACTACGCGCACCAGCGTCTCGTCGTACACCGGGACATCAAGCCGAGCAACATTCTGGTCACTTCGGGTGGGACAGCCATGCTGCTCGACTTCGGAATTGCCACCATTCTCTCCGCCGAACCCACCCTCGGAACACTGACCGCGACCCAGATGTTGACGCCCGACTATGCCAGCCCGGAGCAGATCCGCGGAGAACCGGTCACCACATCGAGCGATGTCTACTCGCTGGGTGTCCTCCTTTAC
>JADGPX010000007.1 GCA_017882215.1 Chitinophagaceae bacterium
ACAAGCCATATAAAAGATTCGCTTAATAAATATTATTACCTGGGCAAAGCGCATGTGGAAGTAAAATAATTAAAGCTGCCAATGGTATACCGATGAAGTGATTGCGACGCAAGGATGATGCTATAAGAAACTGAAGCCGGTATTAAAATAAAAAACCCTCCTGTTACAGAGGGTTTGCTATTTAAATAAATCATCTTATTAATAACCCATATCACCCATTCCGCCACCGCCCATTGGAGGATGAGCATCATCTTTTTTAGGCTTATCAGCAATAACACATTCGGTAGTCAACAACATACCTGCAATTGATGCTGCATTCTCCAAGGCAATTCTCATCACTTTTGTCGGATCAATTACACCTGTTGCAAACAGATTTTCATAAACTTCAGTGCGTGCATTAAAACCAAAATCACCTTTATTTTCTTTCACCTTTTGAACCACTATACTCCCTTCAATACCGCTGTTAATTACTATCTGGCGAATAGGTTCTTCAACCGCTCTTCTTACTATCTGAACACCGGTTGTTTCATCTTCATTTAAACCTTTAAGATTTTTAAGACTGTCAATTGCACGAATGTAAGCAACTCCACCGCCGGGAACAATTCCTTCTTCCACAGCCGCTCTTGTTGCATGCAATGCATCATCTACCCTGTCTTTCTTTTCTTTCATTTCCATTTCAGTAGCAGCGCCAATATATAATACAGCAACACCGCCGCTTAATTTTGCCAAACGCTCCTGTAATTTTTCTTTATCATAATCTGATGTTGTTGTTTCAATCTGCGCTTTTATTTGATTTACTCTTGCAGTGATATCTTTCTTTTCACCTTTACCGCCAACAACTGTTGTATTGTCTTTGTCAATAGTTACAGAAGATGCTTCACCCAAATATGTAAGGTCAGCATTTTCTAATTTATAACCTTGATCTTCGCTTATAACAATACCTTTTGTAAGAACTGCCAGATCCTGGAGCATTTCTTTTCTGCGATCTCCAAAACCAGGAGCTTTTACAGCAGCAACTTTTAAAGTACCACGCAATTTATTTACCACCAATGTTGCCAATGCTTCTCCATCAAGGTCTTCAGCAATTATCAATAACGGTCTGCTGCTTTGAGCAACTTTCTCAAGTATCTGAAGAATATCTTTCATTGAAGAGATCTTCTTATCATAAATTAATATGTAAGGATTTTCTAACTCAACTTCCATCTTTTCACTGTTAGTTACAAAGTAGGGAGAGATATAACCCCTATCGAATTGCATTCCTTCTACTACTTCAACAGTTGTGTCAGTACCTTTTGCTTCCTCAACAGTTATAACTCCTTCTTTACCAACTTTTGTCATTGCTTCGGCAATCAGTTTACCAATTGTCGCATCATTGTTAGCTGAGATTGCAGCAACCTGTTCGATCTTTTCATTATTATCACCAACTGATTGAGATTGTTTTTTAAGATGCTCAACAACAGCAATAACTGCTTTATCAATACCACGCTTAAGGTCCATAGGATTTGCGCCTGCTGCCACATTTTTTAAGCCTTCGCTGATTATAGATTGGGCAAGAACGGTTGCAGTGGTTGTACCATCACCTGCAATATCTGCAGTTTTGCTGGCAACTTCTTTTACCATTTGTGCACCGATATTTTCGATCGGATCTTCAAGTTCAATTTCTTTGGCAACAGTAACACCATCTTTGGTTACACCCGGTGCACCAAATTTTTTCTCAATAACCACATTGCGACCTTTTGGTCCGAGGGTTACTTTAACTGCATTCGCCAGTGTATCAACACCCTTCTTCATTTTATTGCGGGCATCAATTTCAAACAATATTTGTTTTGACATAATTTTTTTTGATTAAAAATTTAAAAAATGATTAGTTGATTTTCATTAAAATATCGGAGGCTCTCATGATCAGGTAATCTTCGCCATCAATATTTATTTCGGTTCCGCCATATTTACCATACATAATGGTATCGCCGGCTTTTATTTGCAGAGGGATTAGATTACCTGTTTGCTCAGCATACTTTCCTTTTCCTACTGCGATAACTTTACCTTTTTGTGGTTTTTCTTTTGCAGTATCGGGGATAATAATACCGCCGGCAGTTTTTTCCTCAGCTGCATTGGGTTTTACAAGAACCCTGTCATCAAAGAGCTCAAAATTTTCTTTAGCCATAATTTAAATTTTAATTTTTTATTGGGTTGCAAATGTACCACGAATTTTTATACCAAAGTGGTTTATTCAGATTAGATGACAGATATCTACGTTAGTTGTCAGTTGCCAGCCTGCCTGACGGTAGGCAGGTTGTCAGTATGCGACAAATTTTCACTTGTCTGAACCATGATTTAGGGAGATTAAAAAGATAAATAAGAAAAAATATATAAATGTAAACTTTGAAGAATTCTATCAAATCAGTTTAATCAATTAATCTACCCAAATCATGGTTCAGATAATTAGACGGAATAAATTTTTTTTATAACTTCTACGATGCACCTTTGCTGAAATTTTAAAAGTAGAATCAATAAAGGTTCGGACAAATGATAAGCAGAAGAAATATCAGGGTAAAGGTTATGCAAACGCTTTATTCCATTGAATCAATGAATAATGAAACAGAGCCAGATGAACCAATAAAAATTTTACAAAAGAATCTCGAACATTCGAGACAGTTATTTACTTACCTTGTTTATTTTATTACTGAAGTAGCCCGTTATGCTGAAGTAGATGCAGCACAAAAAGCACATAAGCACCTTCCTACACAAGGGGATTTAAATATTAATACAAAGATTGCAGGCAATGAATTAGTATGGAACGTTCTCACAGATAATTCATTTAAGAAAGCTGTTGGGGAGTATAAAATAGTCAATCTTATTGATATAGAATTAATAAAAAAGATATACCAGGCTTTGGCTGAATCAGAAGAATATAAAACATACATTTCAATACAGGTAAGAGATAAAAAATCTGAGAAAAAAATGCTGGAATTTATTTTCAGCACGCTTATGTTGCCTAACGAAGATTTTATAAATCATGTGGAAGAAAATTTTATTCATTGGGATGATGATGCAGATATGATGGTAACGCTTATGGATAATTTTTTTCATAAGCCTTGGGCATTCAATTTTGGCGAAATGCTGACTAAAGAAAAATGGGATTTTGCCAAAGACCTTTTGAATTGTGTGCTGGATAAAAAAGAATATTGTTTGGAAATCATTAAGCCAAAACTTAAGAACTGGGATGCAGAAAGGATTGCAGCAGTGGATATGATACTGATGCAAATGGGTGTGTGTGAGCTTTTATTTTTTGAAACCATTCCGCCAAAGGTTACTATCAACGAATATATTGACTTAGCTAAGGAATACAGCACACCTCAAAGCGGGCATTTTGTAAACGGTATCCTCGATAATATTCACAAAGAACTTATATCCCAGAATAAAATTCATAAGAAGAATTTTAGAAACAGTACTTTATAAATACCTTTGACAAAATTTTAAAAGCGATGAATAAATTTTTGATGATCTTATTTTGCTCTTGTATTTTTTTTGCATGTGATATCAGGAAGAATAAAACCAAAGCTGATGTGCAGGCATCTGATCATTCTGCGCAGGTATTTAAGGATTCAACAACCGTACAAATGATAGACTCGGTTTACAATTTCGGGAAAGTTACTGACGGAGAAAAAGTAGAATATAGTTATCGTTTTAAAAATACAGGTAAAAATCCATTGATAGTAAGCAATGCAACTGCAAGTTGTGGTTGTACAGTTCCCGAAAAACCTGAGGAACCCATAAAGCCTGGTGAAACAGGTTTTATAAAAGTGGTATTTAACAGCCAGGGACGTGTGGGTAATGCAAATAAAAAAATTACTGTTACATCCAATGCTTATCCTGGTTTTCCTACTTTGGAATTACGCGGACAGGTAGAAGCAAAAAAATAATCTTTACATAACATAAAACATACATGATGAATTTAGCAATGATTTTTTTAATGTTGGGGCAAAATGGCTCGAGCGGCGGTGGAGGTTTTCAATTTATTTTTATAGGATTGATGATCCTGGTGTTCTGGATGTTTATGATTCGTCCGCAGGCAAAAAAAGCAAAACTTCAAAAGAACTTTTTACAAAACCTGCAAAAGGGAGATAAGATAGTTACAATAGCCGGTATACACGGTACTGTAAATAAAATAAACGATGATGGCACAATGCAGTTGGAAATTAATCCCGGCAGTTATATTAAAATTGAAAAAAGCGCTGTAAGCATGGAGTGGACTGCAAATATTAATAAGCCGGTAGCAGAAAAGAAATAGTTATGTACGATGTCAGATGTGAGATGTACGATGTACGAAGTCAATAATTGAATCCTTTACTTTTGGTTTATTTGGTTTTAAGAATACATGTTTTAATGAATAATCTACTGGATTTAACATCGTACTTCATACATCGTACATCGTACATCTTATATCCATGCTCAAAATCGGTTTAACAGGCGGACTTGGCAGTGGTAAAACTACTGTGGCACACATCTTTGAAGTGCTTGGTATTCCTGTGTATTATGCTGATGCAGCTTCTAAAAGATTAATGAATGATGATGAGAAAGTAAAAGCAGCGGTACAGAATGCTTTTGGAAAAGAAGTTTATCCGGAAGGAAAACTGGACAGAAAATATCTTGCAGAAATTGTATTTAAGGATGAAAAGAAACTGGAATTATTAAATTCTATTGTTCATCCGGCAACATTACTTGGCGCTGATGAATGGATGAAAAAACAAACATCTCAATATGCAATTAAAGAAGCAGCGCTGATATTTGAAAGCGGTGCAAATCAATATTTGGATTATGTAATTGGTGTAAAAGCACCGCTGCATCTGCGTTTACAAAGAGCAATGAAAAGGGATAATATCAGCCATGAAGAAGCGATGGCGAGGATAAACAAACAAATAAATGAAGAGATTAAAATGCGCTTGTGTGATTTTATTATAATTAATGATGAGCAACAAATGGTTATTCCGCAGGTGTTGGCGTTGCATCAGAAATTATTACAGTTAGTAAATACTATTGGGTAATCAAATCAATTTTCCCAACCCATTTTTAATTCTTTTAAATCCTTCTTCAATATTTTTCATGTTGTTGGCAAATGAAATGCGGATACATTTTGGTTCGCCAAATGCTGAACCTGTAACTGTAGAAACATGCGCCTCATTTAAAAGATACATACAAAGATCATCTGCATCTTTTATAATTTCATCTTTATATTTTTTTCCGAAATATTTATCAACTTCAGGGAAAACATAAAACGCACCATCAGGCTCAATGCATTCTAAAGGAATTTCTTTTAGTAATTCCATCACCTTTTGTTTTCGCAGTTTAAACTGCTTTACCATTTCATAAGTAGGGTCTAATGATGAACTTAAAGCAGTTATTGCAGCCCGTTGCGTAACAGCATTAGTACCGCTTGTAAATTGTCCCTGCACTTTATCACATGCCTTTGCAACTTCCCATGATGAGGCGCTATAGCCAAGTCTCCAGCCCGTCATAGCGAAACCTTTACTTAGCCCGTTAATTACTACTACCCTGCTTTTCAGCGATTCAAATTGTGCAATGCTTTCGTGCTTGCCAACATAATTTATATACTCATATATCTCATCGCTGATTATAAATATGCGTGGATATTTCTCAAATACATTTGCAAGGCTTTTTAATTCTTCTTTGCTATATACAACACCTGTAGGATTGCATGGTGATGAAAAAATGAAAAGTTTTGTTTTATTTGTAATAGCAGATTCTAATTCCCCGGGAGTGATCTTATATCCGTTCTCCAGTGTTGTATATACAAACTTTACTGTCCCTCTTGCTAAACCCGCAATGGCTGAATAACTAACCCAATACGGGGTTGGAATAATAACTTCGTCTCCTTCATCCACAATGCTTAAAACGGTATTAGCTATGTTTTGTTTTGCGCCTGTACTTACTACAATTTGTTCCGGTGTATAGTCAAGATTATTATCTCTTTTAAATTTATTACATATAGCCTCACGCAGATCAAGATAACCGGCAACAGGCGGATAATGGCTCCAGTTCTCATCAATAGCTTTTTTTGCAGCATCTTTAATATGTTGCGGGGTATCAAAATCGGGTTCTCCTAAACTGAGTCCTATAATATTAATTCCTTTGGCTGTTAGTTCTCTGCCAAGCTTAGCCATCTTAAGTGTTTCAGGCTCGGAGAATCTTGATAATAATGATGAAAGCTGCATGTAAAATTTTTTTAGAAAAAAGCAAAAATAGTTTTTTATTGTCTGACGGTCTCCATCTGACAATAAATCTTTAAAGACGGTCAGACGGGGGACCGTCAGACCCGCCTATTTATCGTACACCATTTTAAATGAAGAAAGATCAGGATAGTGTGCCCGTTTCCTGTTGGCATCATACTCATAGATCACCTTACCCAAATTTTTCATGAAAGGATAACCTATAGTTTCATAATCGTATTTATCATCATTCATCACGCCATCTTTATTGCAATAAATTTCTGCTGATAAAAAAAATTCTATTTTCTTATCAAAGTCAACAATGTAAGCTACATCCAGCAAGTGTCCGTAAGCATCGCCCTCTTTATTAAATATGCGGATATTTTTAGGCATACTTCCTTTTTGAGAACCATACAATAAATTTTTCCCATACGCATCATAGTAAGTGGCGGAATCGTAAGGAGGGTATGTTGTTTCGGGCGGGAATTGCGACATATACTGGTATAGAAATTTAAAATCATCCGGCGTAAGATTAAAGCGCTGCTTTGGTAAAACCGTATTTGGAAATATCACGCTGCGCAGAATATTATGAAGAGATTCCAGACTTATCCTGTTCTTCTTATCAAAATTCATCGGCGTGTTTATTAACTGGTCGCCTTTATAATAAGCATTTCCCAATGAATCATTTCTATCTGGATATTTTGTTTGATCGAATGCTAAAGGCTGCTGATACAAAACGTTGTTATTGGCATCTAAAAATTTAATCGGATTTGTATGCCTGTTCTCATCTTCGCTCAAAGCAATTTGCAGCCGATGCAGTATCTGCACTTCTTCATAACCTTTTTTGTGCAACTGATCATTTAAATATTCCTGTCCCAAAAACTCATACAGCCTGTTCATTGCATCATTATCACTTACTAAAAATATCTTCTTAATATAATTTGCGATAGTAGGTCTGCCATCAGAAGTGGTAGGATCATTATACACTGCTGTCTGCCCGCTGTATGCAGCTTCGGTTATCATCGTAGTATTCTTGTTGATGCCTGTGGTTTTTAATTCATTTAACCGTTGTAAAGCAAGCACAGCAGTTGGCAGCTTAACCGTGGATGCCGGATAAAAATATCTTGCAGGGTTTACATTAAAATAATAATTGGTGAGCTTTGGTAAATTGTTTCTTCCCCTGTCAATCTGGGTATAAATTATCTGAACATTCCAGTCTTTTCTATGAACAAGAATACTATCAAAATATTGGGGATATTGTTTTAACAGATCTTCCAGGAAAGCATGTGTTTTGGTTCCATCATTCGTAACTACAGTTGGTGGTTTGATAGTTATAGTTTCTGTTGTTTGCATTTTTTTAGATGGACTGCAGGAAATGATAAGGCTTATCAAAAGCAATGATCTGTAACTTTTTACATTCATAAATTTCATGATAACCAAAAATATACAAAACCAAGTCCCAAAAATCAATTTGGTATTTTAAAATGATTCCAAAACTTCATAAATCACTATCTGCATTCAGTCTCAAAACCTTATCTTTGCGAACTTCTAAAATTTAATACATGAGACTGAAAGGTTTGGTTTGGTTTTTTGCTATCACTTTAATACTTATTTCTGTATTTCAGCTATCCTTTACATGGGTGGTTAACAGCCACGAAAGTGCTATGAAGGCAAAGGCTGAGAGAATGGTAAAAATTAGTAATCCTAATGCTAAGGGTGATGAGAAAGAGGATCTTGTAAAAGCAAGATTGCTAAGATTACTTGACAGCACCAAGGATACAAAAATATATCCTGTACTCGGCAATACTTATCAAAAATGCAAGGAGAATGAATTAAATCTTGGTCTTGACCTGCAGGGTGGTATGAACGTTACGATGGATGTAAGTCTTGAAGGATTGATAAAATCATTAAGCAATAATCCGAAGGATCCGCAATTATTAAATGCTTTAAATGAAGCCACGAGGCTGAAGGTAAACAGCGATGCTGATTATATCACATTGTTCAGTGATGCGTTTCAAAAGCAAAACGGCACTGGAAAATTATCTTCATTATTTGCCGGTGCAGGAAAAAATATTAAGGTAACTGACAGCGATGATAAAGTAATTGAGCAGATAAGAACAATTGCAAAAGGCGCTATTAATCAAACCTATAAGATATTATTAAAGCGTATTGATAAGTTTGGCGTTGCCCAACCAAATATTAATTTGGACGAGAACAAAGGCATTATTACTGTTGAGCTTGCAGGTGTTCAGGATGCTGACAGGGTTAGAAAATTATTACAGTCATCTGCCAACTTACAGTTCTGGGAAGTTTATAATATCGGAGAAATAGGAAAAAATATTGAAGAGGCTGATAAAGCACTGCAGAATTATTTAAATGGAGTAGCTCCTGACACTTCCAAACATGTAACCGATACTTCTAAAACAGTAAAAGATACTTCTAAAAATGTATTGGCTAAAAATGACAAACCTCTTCTTAATACCATCCACTTCATCGGACCTCAGCAGGATAAAAGCGGTAAGCAGTTATATTCTTCGGCTATAGCTAATCTTGAATTAAAAGATACTGGTAAGGCTAATGAATATTTAAATCTTGATGTTGTAAAAAATAATTTTCCGGCTAATCTAAAATTTTTATATGGCATTGAAGAAAAGGATGCAAAAAGCGGGAGAAAATTTGTGTCGCTGTATGCCATTAAAACTATTCCGGGAAGTGATAAAGCGAAACTGGAAGGCGATGCTGTTGAAGAAGCCAGCCAGCAATATGATGAAAGAAGCAGGCCATCTGTAAAAATGCAGATGACACCTTCAGGCAGCAGAACATGGGCAAAACTAACTACTGATAATGTTGGTAAACCAATTGCGATTGTGCTTGATGATGTTGTTTATTCAGCGCCAAATGTAAACGGACCTATCGAAGGCGGAAGTTCTGAAATAAGCGGAAGCTTTACAGTGGAAGAAGCCCAGGATCTTGCTAATATTTTAAAATCAGGTAAGCTGGATGCTCCTGCAAAAATTGTTCAGGAACAAATTGTAGGACCAACCCTTGGTAAAGAAGCCGTAAATGGTGGTGCAAAAGCTTTTGCAATATCCTTTTTGGTGATATTTATTTTGATGTTGGTTTATTATAACACGGCAGGCTGGGTTGCCAACACCGCATTGATATTAAACTTACTTTTTACCATTGGTGTATTGAGCGCTTTAGGCGCTACTTTAACTGCAGCAGGTATTGCAGGTTTGGTGCTTACCATTGGTATGGCAGTGGATACTAATGTAATTATTTTTGAAAGAATTAAAGAAGAGCTTACCCGTGGTAAAAGTTACCAGCAGGCAGTTAATGATGGATACCGGCGATCGCTTGCTCCGGTTATTGACGCTCACGTAACAACCTTTTTAACTGCAGCTATCCTGTATTACTTTGGACTTGGACCTGTAAGAGGTTTTGCAACAACCCAGATGTTGGGTATCTCACTCTCTTTGTTCTGCGGAATTTTATTATCAAGATTAGTAACTGATGTCTGGACAAATAAACAAAGACACTTTACATATTTTACCGCGATTTCAAAACGTATTTTTAAACATGCCAAGTTTAAATTTATTGAATACAGAAAGATAGCTTATGGACTTTCTGTAGTGGTATTAATTATGGGTGTGTCTTCTTTCTTTAATGGTTTTCACGAAGGTGTGGAGTTTAAAGGTGGAAGAAGTTATACTGTTCAGTTTGACAAAGCGGTAAAAAATGACGACATAAGAAATAGCTTGAGAGATGTTTTTGGCGGTGATTACCCGGTAATTAAAACTGTTGGCGACAGCAGGCATTTAAACATTACTACATCATTTATGAAAGGTGTTGAGAATGCTGATAGTGCAGTACAAACCCGCTTGTACCAGGGTGTGAAAAGTCACCTGGCAGCGGGCACAACTTATGCAAGCTTTGTAAAAAACAGTATACAAAGCTCACAGGTAGTTCAGCCAACTATTTCTGATGATCTTAAAAAAGGCGCTATACAGGCAACCATATTTGCATTGCTGGCTATCATCCTTTACATTTTTATTCGCTTTCGTGACTGGAGATATTCTTTGGGAACCATCGTTTCATTGTTACATGACGTATTGGTAACATTATCCGTTTTCTCATTCTTTAAAAACATTGTTCCATTCCCGTTGGAAATTGATCAGCATTTTATTGCTGCTATTCTAACCGTTATCGGTTTCTCTATGAACGATACTGTAATTGTGTTTGACAGGATACGTGAATACAGCAGAAACATGAAAGGCGCAACAAAAACAACTATTATCAATAGCGCTGTAAACGATACGTTGAGCCGAACAATTATGACATCAGTAACTGTTTTCTTAACGCTGCTTATCTTATTTATTTTTGGCGGTGAAGTAACAAGAGGCTTTGCATTTGCAATGCTGGTGGGTGTTGTAACCGGTACTTACTCTTCTATTTTTGTAGCCGCTCCTATCCTTGTTGACTTTGCAAAAAGCAAACCTTTGGGCGCCGCAGACCTTGCAACAGAAAATGCAAATAAGGCAGCAAAGAAGTTTAAAGCGAAAGCATAGTTGTCTGAACCATGATTTATAAGATTAAAAGATTTTCATGATAGAAAACCCGTTGAGGAATTGACGGGTTTTTTGGTTTACACAGAAGAAAACGTTTTATATTTATTAGATTCTAAAAATTTATTACTTAAAAAAAATTTGAAAACGAAACTTGGAATTATATTAAGTTATTTTATTTCATTTTCATCATTTATTTGTGCGCTGTATATCTGTATTATTAATTTTCAGGAAATATCTGTTGGCGACATGTAAAAAATTTCTTTTTAAATATCCTAAAATCCTACAAATCATTCCTGCCTGCCGGGTTGACAGGGTTCAGATATTCACACCGCAAAACTTGTCCCGCAGCCACAGGTCTTACTTGCATTAGGATTGTTGAAAGTAAATTAGTGTAACTGCTTTATTAAATCACCCGGATTTCTTTTAGAATGCCAAATAGATAAAATCTCTATTCGCTTTTCTGATACCTGATAGATAATTAAATAATCACGAAGAACTTTTGCCCTTACATTTTCAACATCAGTTTTAAATCCGATATATGGATAAAGAGAAATTAATTTAATCGCTTTCCTGATGAGCAGGTTTAATTTTTTACCATATGTGTTCGATTTGTTTCTAACAAACCAATAAGTAAGAATTTCTTTTCTGTCATTTTGTGCCTGTAATGACCAAATTATTTGTTTAGCCATTGGTCAACATCTTTATTGGCTTCTTCATCTGTAAGAAATTGATTGGATTTTATTTGTTCCTGCCCGGTTTTAATTTTGTTTTTTTGCTCATCATTTAATTCATAAACCGTGTCAGGTTCCTGTAACTCAAATAAAACAGATAATTCTTCTAACAATGCTTTATCATCAGTTTCCTGAATTTTATTAATAAGTTGTTCTTTTAAATCAGTTGTTGACATATAAATGAATTTTAAAATTTTTATACCGCAAAACTTGTCCCGCAGCCACAGGTCTTACTTGCATTAGGATTGTTGAAAGTAAAGCCACGTGAGTTTAATCCGCCTTCCCAATGCACTTCCATTCCTGTAAGATAAATTCCATGAGCAGGATTTATGATGCATTTAATTCCATCTATTTCAAAAATCTCATCTTTGTCTTCTTTCTTATCAAAGCCCAAAACATAGGTCATACCGGAGCATCCGCCACCCTTCACTCCCACTCTTAAATATTGTGACGCATCAAAACCTTCTTCATTCATCAGTCTTGTTATTTCATTAATTGCCCCTGTGGTAAAAGTTACAGGAGCTATTGTTGCTGTTTCCATGTAGATTGTATTACAAGGCAAATTTACAAATGTTTGCTTAGGGAATGTTTATTTTTGCTGAAAATTAAGAGTATGTCAACATTTGAGACAATAGCAGTTGTTCTTCTTGGAGTGGTTATCCTGGCATTGGTCTGGCTGATAACAGAATTCAGCGGAATGAAGACTTCTATAAAAGAAAGAACAGGCATAAACAATGAAACTATAAAGCTTCGACTACAAGCTTATGAAAGATTGACCTTACTTGTCGAACGTATCGCATTACAAAATCTTATATCAAGAATTCCAAATGCAGGCGTTTCTGCAAAGCAAATGCAGGCAGCATTGGTGGAAGCAATAAAAACTGAATATGAATATAATATCAGTCAGCAGGTATATGTTTCGCCGGAAGCATGGAGAGCAGTGAATAATTTAAAAGAACAAAATATTTATATCGTTAATCAATTAACTACCACGTTGCCTTTCCAGGCATCTGCAATGGATCTTAATAAACAAATTATTGATTACCTGATGAGCAATCCTAAAGCATCTTTACACACTATTGTTTTAGAAGCATTAAATTTTGAAGCAAAGAAAATAATGTAAAAGCCCCTCCAAACCTCCCCGAAGGGGAGGCTTAATAACTCTTAAATGAAAGAAACGAATAAAAAATATACAGACTCTGGCATCGAGATAAAAACAATCTACACACAGAACGATGTTTCGAAAGCCCCTCTACCGGAGGGGTTTGGGGAGGCTGCCGGCACTTTCCCATTTACCAGAGGAATACAGGCGGATATGTACAGGGGCAAACTATGGACAATGAGGCAGTACGCAGGTTTCAGCACGGCGGAAGAAAGCAACAAACGGTATAAATATTTATTATCGCAGGGAGTTTCAGGGTTAAGTGTTGCATTTGATCTGCCTACACAAATTGGTTATGACAGCGATCATGAACTTGCAGAAGGCGAAGTGGGAAAAGTTGGTGTTGCGATAGATTCATTGCAGGATATGGAATTGCTTTTTAAAGATATCAGGCTGCAGGATATTTCCACCTCGATGACCATAAATGCAACTGCATTTATTTTACTGGCATTGTATGTTGCACTGGCAAAAAAACAAGGCGCTGATCTTTCTAAATTAACAGGAACAGTTCAAAATGATATTTTAAAAGAGTATGCAGCAAGAGGAACTTATATCTATCCTCCCAAACCTTCGATGCGTATTATAACTGATGTGTTTGAATGGTGCAGTAAGGAACTTCCAAAGTGGAATACTATTTCTATTTCAGGTTATCATATTCGTGAGGCAGGCAGCACTGCGGTTCAGGAAATTGCTTTTACACTCAGCAATGGCAAGGCTTATGTGAAGGCTGCTATGGACAAAGGGTTGGATATAAATGTTTTTGGCAAACGCCTTTCATTCTTTTTTAATGCACACAATAATTTATTTGAAGAGGTTGCAAAGTTCAGGGCTGCAAGAAGAATGTGGGCTAAGATAATGAAGGATGCCGGGGCAACAGATGAAAAAGCAATGATGCTTCGTTTTCATACACAAACCGGAGGCAGTACATTAACAGCACAGCAACCTATGAATAACATAAGCAGGGTTACTATACAAACTTTAGCGGCAGTTTTAGGAGGAACACAAAGTCTGCATACCAATGGGTATGATGAAGCATTAAATCTCCCCACTGAAGCCGCCGCAGGCATTGCTTTACGTACACAACAGATCGCAGCATTTGAAAGCGGAATTGCAGATACTGCAGATCCGCTTGGAGGAAGTTATTTTGTTGAATCACTTACCAATGAAGTGGAAACAGAAGCATGGAAACTAATTGAAAAAATTGATAGCATAGGAGGAAGTGTAACAGCAATTGAGCAGGGATTTATTCAAAATGAAATTGCAAAAAGTGCATACGTGTACCAGCAAAAAATTGAATCAGGAGAAAAAATAATTGTAGGTGTAAATAAGTTTAGGAATGAACAAAATATTACACCTCCTTCTTTTAAAATTGATGAAAGTATAAGACAATTACAAATTGATAAAATAAAGTCTTTAAAACAAAGCAGAGACGGGCAAAGATCAAATGCCTGTCTTCAGACAATAAAAGATAAAGCTATTAGTGGTGAAAATCTTATGCCTGCTGTAATTGATGCGGTGGAGAATTATTGCACGCTTGGTGAGATATCAAATACTTTGAGAGATGTATTTGGAGAGTACAACTAAATTTCTAATTTTACAGACTATAACTACTTATGAAACATTTATTATTTATTTTTTTATTACTTACTTCTGCTTTTTGCTATTCTCAAAAGTATGTGCTCATTGATAAAAAAATGGTACTGCCCCTCTCCTACACAAATACTGTTACACTGGAACATAGCTACAAAAATTTATTTGCCGTTGAAAAAGATAAACTTCATCAGTTCATTTCCGAAGTAGAAAAAATAGCCGCTGAGCTTAGTGATACTAAAAAGCCATTACCTGAGACTTTGACTTTTAATGTTGGCAAAACAAAATTCTTTGGCTTGAAAGTGCCGCTGGCAAAAGAAAACAGGCTGGACGTTGTTTTAACTACTGATTGTGATGGAACAAAGATTTCTATGCATTTAAGCGATGCCAAAATAAGCAATGCTAACAATGCTTTCTTTATTAATACCTGGGTAAAATATATCAGGAGTTATGTGAAGTAATTTCTTACTTTTCCGTTATAATCTCAACAGAAAATTTCCTTTTATGTTATTAAAAAAATTAGCAGCAGTTTGTGTTACACTGCTCTTTGTTCAATTGAGCTTTGCACAACCATCTTTTATTAGTGATAGCCTTGATAACTACGTAAAGCGTGGAATGAAGGATGCACAAATTCCAGGTCTTGCCCTTGCCGTTATTAAAGATGGAAAAGTTGTAGTAATGAAAGGATATGGTGTAAGAGAACTTGGTAAAAACGATCCTGTTGATGAGAACACTTTGTTCATGATTGCAAGCAACAGCAAATTATTCACGGCTACATCAATTGCAAAACTGGAAGCTGAAAAAAAATTATCTCTTGATGATAAAGTAAGCAAATACATTCCCAGGTACAAAGTTTATGATGAAGATGTTTCAAGAATGATAACTATTCGTGATCTTTTATCACATCATTTGGGAACAAAAACTTTCCAGGGGGATTTTACTTTCTGGAACTCCAATCTTTCCCGTCAGGAAGTTATAACAAGAATGCGCTTGCTAAAGCCTGTTCAACAGTTCAGAAAAGACTTTGGTTATTGCAATTCATGCTTTCTCACCGCAGGTGAAATTATTCCTGTTGTATCCGGCATGCCATGGGAAAAATATATTGAAGAAAATATTTTTAAACCTCTTGGCATGACTAATACTTATGCCTTGACAAAAGATATAGAAACACGAAAAAATGTAGCGGTACCATACACCAACACATTCGGTCAACTTGCAAAACTTCCTTTTGATAAGATCGATGATATGGCGCCGGCAGGAAGTATCGTGTCAAACGTAAAAGATGTGAGCAAATGGTTAATGATGCAGTTGGATAGTGGACGTTATGAAGGGAAACAAATCATACCATGGAGTGCCATACAAAAAACCAGAGACATCAACACTGTTCTCAGTAGCAGAAAATTTGGTTCGGCTCCTACTCACATTCGTGGTTACGGACTTGGTGTTTTCATAAACGATTATGATGGAAGGATGATCTATTGGCACACCGGTGGTGCAGATGGATTTGTGACCAACACATGTTTTGTTCCCGAAGAAAAATTGGCGATAACCATTCTCACTAATAACGATAACCAAAACTTTTTTGAAGCATTGCGTTTGCAAATACTTGATGCATATTTAGGAATGTCCTATGTGAACAGGGAAGCGAATGAATTCCGTAACATACAAGCAGCAGAAAAAGAAACACAGGCAAGTATTAAAAAATTACAGGACCGGATAAAAAATAATATGCCTGATAAAAGCCGTGATTTTACTGGCACTTACACAAACAATCTTTATGGTAATCTTACAATAACCAAAGGCACAGATAATAAATTACAGATGAAGTTTGAGCATCATCCCCTTCTTGTTGGCACTTTGGAGTATATGGATAATAACGAATTCATGACAACCTATTCACCTATCGCCTATGGCATTTTTGCATCAAAATTTAAAGTGGAAAATGGCAAAGTAATATCTGTAGAAATAAAAGTGAATGATTTTATAGAATATGATCCTTATGTTTTTGAAAAGAAATAATTTTCAATCTTCTATCTCATTAATCTTTTAATCCCATAAATCAGGGTTCAGACAAACTCAATGTGCAAAATCCATTTCAAAATCACCTTTAATTCTTTCCATTGAAGGGTTGAAGTAACCAAACTTCAGATCAGGAAATTCTTCTCTTATAAGTTCCATCATTTGTTTTATGCCAATGCATTCACCTGTATCAGCAACACCAATTTTTTCTAAATACCAGTCAGGATCAATATTAAAGTTTCTCCATTGTATCATCTTTAAACCGGTTTCTTTTATTACCATTCTTAATGCCTCATATTCATCCACGCTATCCGTCATTCCGGGGAAAACAAAATAATTAATGCTCGTCCATCCGCTAAAGCTGTTCACAACTTTCAGGCTTTCAATTATATCATTAAACCGATAATTATTAGGACGATAATAAGGCGTATAAATTTCTTCTCTTACTGAGTTTGTACTTACACGAATACTGTTCAAACCTGCTTCGCACAAAGCTTTTACAGCTTTGGGATCAGAACCATTTGTATTGATATTGATACTTCCTTTATCAGTATGCTTCCTTATTTCAATGATCGCTTCTTTTATTGTTTGCCACATTAATAATGGCTCGCCTTCGCAACCCTGTCCAAAACTTACAATCGGGTAAGGCGCTGTTTCCAAATGCGGAACAGTGTATTCTGTTATCTCTTCTGCAGTTGGTTTGAACATTAGCCTGTCCTGCGTGGAAATAATCGTTTCTTCCTGCGGCTGAAAAGAAATGCAGCCAATACAATTTGCATTGCATGCAGGTGATGTAGGTACAGGACATTCCCATCTCCCCATAAAATAATTTCTGGCAGCAGGACAATGATATGTATTGCAGCAATTATCGGCAAGATGTTTAACTAAACGGTTGTGAGGATAGGCTGATAAATATATGCTTACCCCTTCTTTAATTTTTTCATTTATAAAACCTTCACTCTCCTGCCTTACATCTTTTTCTATTCGTATAGCAGGCACATAAAATTTTTCATTGTACCAACCTGCTGCTGTATAACAAAATAATGGCAAGGTTTCAGCGCCGGGTAAGCTTTCGTATGCGGCAAGGTATAAACCTGTATGGGCCGGGGGAATAAAAGCAGCAACCGCCCATCCTTTTTCACACAAACGCATCTCCCCTGTTTCTGCATCAATGCCAATGCCACGTCGTTCAGGAAGCTCATACAATTGCCCGCCAACTGGTAATTCTATCCACTCATTTTCCTGAACAGGTAAAGCATTCCATCCACTGCGCCCGGTTGCATAAAGAGAAGTGTCTTCAAAAATATTTCCTTTACCGTCAGAGTATAATATGTAGGGAGAATGATTCAATTTGATCTATTTACCAGTTGTTCTTTTGCAAAAGTATTAAAAGCATCTTCATTGATATTTATTGTTGTAATTTCTGCCTGCAGCAGTTTATTATTTTTAAAATCGAGTGTAAGAATATTATCCTTGAGAACAATGTTAGAAAATTGATTCCATTGATATTTCTTTCCTGGGAAACCGATCATTATGATCTCATTTTTACAAAAAGAAAACCTTGTTCCCTTTTCAATTATCTGTAATAACAACAGTAAGAGAAAATAAACCAGGAACAACCAAATAGTATCTAACCAAAAAAGTGATAATAGTAAATAAATAACCGAGTCAAAATAAAATGTTGCTTTATAATGCCTGGTATACAATATTCTGTATAAAGTATACAAAGTGATTATTGAAAGACCTATAATTGCCTGATTTCTGAAAGTATCAACAAATAAAAGATAGATAAAAAATAATGTTTGCAATACAACTATAAACAGTGTGAAGGTTCTGTAAACTTTTAATTTATCATTCTTCAATGTGATATCAAACTTTTGCATCAAAGCTATTTTCGACTACCATTAAATTGCATAATTTAAACAGTACTCTTGCGCCTACATTTTCATCCCATTCATTCGTGCTTATACCAACTTCATTCAGGTCGAAGCCGATTAATTTTCTTCCGCTCTGCAATATTTTTTTAAAAAGATAAAACACCTGCTCGGTCTCAAAGCCTCCCTGAACAGGCGTTCCTGTGTGCGGACAAAGCTTGGGATCCAGGCCATCAATATCAAAACTTATATAAACCTTATCCGGCAAATGCTTTATAATTTCATCAGTAATTTTTTTCCACGTATCGCCTTCAAACATTCTTTCTTTTATCTCCTTATCAAAATAAGTTATTACCCTTTTATTGCTGTTGGCAACATATTCACTTTCTGATTCAGAATAATCCCTCACACCCACCTGCACTAATTTAATTAGCTGTGGTATCTCAGCAAGTGCATTATACATTATTGATGCATGTGAGTATGTAAAATTATCATATGCTTCCCTGAGATCACAATGTGCATCAATTTGAATGATCCCGAACTCACCATGCTTTTCGGCAATGGCTTTTAAATATCCTAATGGTGTGCTATGGTCGCCACCAACAAGCCCTACTAATTTATTTTTTTGCAGCAACTCACTTGTTTGTTCATAAACCCAGTTATTTAAAAACAGGCTTCCTTCATTAACCTCCTTTAAAGTTTTGCTCATAAATTTATTATCAGTAACATCCTGTTCCTGTGAAATATAATTAATATACAATTCAGCTTCTTTACGCAGGTAATCGCTTTTCATAAGGATCTTTTTATCAATATCTCTCATATAAAAGCCCTTTTTCCAGCCATCTTTTATATCCGCATCAGTAAGATCAACCTGAATGCTGGCTTTACATATATGCTCAGGAGCTCTTGCTGTGCCTCCTTTATAGCTTACAGTAACTTCCCAGGGCACGGGCAAAATAACCAGAGCAGCATCTTCCTCGGTGAAAGGCAATCCAAAAATATTGTTGTTAGGATTACCGACTGAATTGGGATCAAAATTGGATATATCTACCATAATAATTTGTCTCTTCTTTAAAAAAAATTGCCTGCAAAGATAACACTGTGGGTCAAACAAAGATTAAACCATAAATATTCATTTCAATTAACAATTACTTTTAAAAAATATATAAATAAGTAAAATCATACACACATTTTGAACTAATTTTGCGGCAGTAAAAAAGAGTAATGAAGACATCACATATAATTATATTGGTAGCTATTGCAATAGCCATTGGAGCATTATTAATGTACTCCGTAGATTTCTCAACATATGATACAATTGAATCTGCTAAAAGCAAACAAGGCAAATATGTTCATCTTATTGCAAAGCTTGATAAAACGCAGCCTATTCAATATGATGCTATAAAAGATCCGAATTATTTATCCTTTTATGCGGTTGACAGTCTCGGCGGTTCTGCAAAAGTTATTTACCGCAATGCGAAGCCTGCAGAGCTGGAGCAAAGTGAAAGAATAGTTTTAAAAGGTAAAATGAATGGCGATGTTTTTGAGTGTGACAATATTTTATTAAAGTGCCCTTCTAAATATAAAGATGATAAAAAGCAGTTGGAGAAAACTGTTTCCAAATCTAATCCATAAACCAACTCATGAAGTTTGAAGGCGAACATTTATTACCCGGACAGATTGGTCATTTTTTTGTATTACTTGCGTTTGTAGCCTCCCTGGTTTCTACTATCGCTTATTTTAAAGCATCAAAAACTGAAGATCCTTTACAAAAAAATTCCTGGTTGCGATATGCCAGAGGCGCCTTCTTTACCCAGGTTATTTCTGTATTCACAATTTTTGGTATTATATTTTTTATTTGTTCCAATCATTATTTTGAATACTTCTATGCTTATAAACATGCCTCAAAAGAATTGGAATCAAAATATTTATTAGCCTGCATTTGGGAAGGTCAGGAAGGAAGTTTTTTACTGTGGACCATCTGGCATTCTGTGCTTGGGATAATTTTAATTTTCAGAAGTAAAAAGTGGGAAGCGCCGGTAATGACTGTGATAAGTTTTGCCCAGGTATTTTTAGCGCTGATGTTATTGGGTATATATTTTTTTGGAGTAAGAGTAGGAAGCAATCCATTTGTATTAACCAGGAATGAATTGGAGGGTCCGATCTTCAGCCAGCCGAATTATTTATCGTTTATAAAAGATGGTGTTGGACTAAATGTTTTATTAAGAAATTACTGGATGGTAATTCATCCGCCGGTTTTGTTTTTAGGATTTGCAAGTACTATTGTTCCATTGTCTTTTGCTTACGCAGGATTAACTACAAAAAAATTTGGCGAATGGGTAAAGCCTGCACTGCCATGGGCTTTGGTAAGTGGTTGTGTTTTAGGTGTTGGTATAATGATGGGAGGAAAATGGGCTTACGAATCTTTGTCTTTTGGTGGCTATTGGGCGTGGGATCCTGTTGAGAATGCATCTTTGGTTCCATGGCTTATTTTAATTGCAGGCTTGCATTGTATGGCAATTTATAATGCAACAGGCAATTCTCTTAAAGCAGCATTTGTATTTATTATTCTTGCTAATGCATTTGTTTTATACTCTACTTTTTTAACTCGTACAGGAATCTTAGGCGACACATCGGTGCATTCATTTACCGAAGCAGGAATGGCGATGAATATATTGATTGGTTTGTTTGCATTAGCAATCCCAATTCCAATGTTCATTCTCTTTTTTAAAAACTATAAACAAATGCCTTCGGTTTATAAAGAAGAGAATATTTCTTCACGTGAGTTTTGGATGTTTATTGGTTCACTTATCATTTTTTTATCTGCATTATTTATTATAGCAGTTACATCTGTACCTGTTTATAATAAGATATTTAATACAAATATTGCTGATCCGCAAAACAGGGAATTTACTTACAACAAAGTGATGGTTCTTGTTGCAGTGATAATAGGAATACTTACAGCGGCCTCTCAATATTTTAAATATAAACACACAGATAAAAAATATTTTTTAAAGAAGATCGCAATTCCTTTTGCTGTTGCACTTACTATTACAATTTTACTTGCGGTTTTTTATCCCATAGAATATATTAAACAGGGCGCAGGTTTTTTAGGTGCTATCTACCTGGCAATTTTTGCTGCAATTTTTTCTGCCTTAGCAAATGCAACTTATATATGGAGTGTTTTAAAAGGAAATTTTAAAGCGGGTGGAGCTGCCATAGCACATACAGGATTTGCTCTGATGATAGTAGGAATGCTGATATCCTCAGGAAATAAGAAAGTGATAAGTGATAACAGGAAAACAGGTTTATATATTTCTTTTGCACAAGATCCTAAAGGCAGAAATTCGGAAGATCCGCTGGAGAATTTAACGCTGATAAAAATGGTGCCAACACGGATGGCAGAATATGTTGTAACGTATACAGGAGATTCTTCTGCAATAAAAGAAAAAAACCGGTCATTCTATAAGTTAATGGTTGAAAAAAAGGATCTCTCAAATGGAAAGGTTTTAGAAAACTTTGAACTCACCCCTGATGTTTATAAAATGAAGGATAATAACCTAAGCTCAAATCCCGATATCAAGCATTATCTTTTTCATGATGTGTTTACTTATATTTCGTCCTTATCTGACAGAAGCAGTGTGGTTGATACGGCTCAATTTAAATTGCATGAAATAAAATTAGGTGATTCTATTTTTTACTCTAAAGGCTACATGGTTTTAAATGATATCCTTAAAAATCCTGACAATAAAAGATTTCATTTTAAACCCACAGATACAGCGTTGGTAGCAGATATTACAGTTTTTAGTAGAGACAGTACAAGTTATAAAGCTTATCCTGTTCTCTCAATAAATAATTTTGAAATTAACTATAAAGATGATACGGTATTTGCACAAAACCTGTATCTAAAATTAGTTGGTATTACGCAACAAAATAAATTTAAAATAGCCGTAAAAGAATCTGATATACCTGCTGACTTTCTTACGCTGAAAGCTTATGTATTTCCGTACATTAATTTAGTGTGGCTTGGATTAATAATTATGGCTGCAGGGTTTATCGTTTCCATAATCAGGCGGGCTAAAGTAAAACCTTTATTTGCTGCCGCTGCATTAATCGCTGTAACTGCCGGTCTCTTCTACATGTTTCTTTTGGCAAATTAATGCCCTCACCCCAGCCCTCTCCACCAGTGGAGAGGGAGTAAACTTTGGATATTATTTTACAAATTCTTACCTAAATAAAGGTATTAATAGTTTAAATTTACGTTCAGTATGAAAACTATCACCTATAAAATAACCGTACTATCTCTCTTTCTGCTTTGTGTTTACACCAAAGGTATATCACAATCAAGATGGGGAGCTAATGATACATTAATTACAGGTGCAGTAGTTTTTGAAGGCGATACAATTGAAGCAAAAGTGCTGGCAGGGGTTTATGTTTTTTCATACGGGAACATGAGTGCAAAGGCAAGGTGGACACGACTTAGAAATGCTGTTTATGTTACTTATCCTTATGCAAAAAGAGCATCCTTAATTCTTAATGATATCAATGCACATCTTGCCGGGCAAACTAACAGAGTTTATATCTCCAATTATATTAACAGCCGTGAAAAAGAATTGAAAAAGCAATTTGCTGATCCCATAATGAACCTGTCTGTTTACCAGGGAAAAATATTAATGAAGCTTATCAACCGTGAAACCGGTAATAACTGCTACAATATTTTAAAAGAATTTAAAGGCGGGTTCACCGCAAGTTTCTGGCAAACTGTTGCTTTCTTTTTTGGAAGCAATCTAAAACAACCTTATGATCCAAAAGGTGAAGATGCAGAAATAGAAAGCATTGTAAAAGAAGTTAGGCGATTGTATGGCTATAATAGTTAATGTCTCTACGAATAGTTAATGTAACTACCCTCTGATAGTTTTGTATTACCTTTGAGCCCAAATACTTACTATTCCATTGCTGCATTTGTAGCTATCAGAAAATGAAATTAGATATACTTGCCTTTGGTGTTCATCCTGATGATGTTGAGTTAAGTTGCAGCGGAACATTGCTGGTAGAAAAAAGGAAAGGTAAAAAAGTAGGAATAGTTGATCTTACACAAGGTGAATTAGGTACAAGAGGAACTGTAGAATTGCGAAAGCAGGAAGCCACAGATGCAGCTGCAGTAATGCAGATTGATATAAGAGAGAATTTAGAAATGGCTGATGGGTTTTTTAAAAATGATGAGGAGCATCAGCGAAAAATAATCACTTCCCTGCGAAAATATCAACCCGAAATTGTTTTATGCAATGCACCGGCAGACCGTCACCCTGATCATGGGCGGGCAGCTGACCTAATTTACACTTCAGCTTTTTTATCGGGACTTGCTAAAATTGAGACCACAGAAAACAGTTCTTTACAAAAGGCATGGAGACCGAAATATGTTTTTAATTACATCCAGGACAGGTATTTTCATCCTGATTTTGTGGTAGATATTACAGATGTTTTTGATAAGAAAATTGAAGCGATACAGGCATATAAAACTCAGTTTTATGATCCTGAATCAAAAGAACCGGATACATATATTTCATCTCCGGAATTTTTAGAAAGCATTATTTACTGCTCAAAAATGTTTGGCAAGTTAATTGGCGTGAAATATGCGGAAGGGTTTTTATCAAAAAAGATAATTGGCATACAAAACTTTGATGCATTAATACAAAATAATACCTGATCTATAAACCAATATTCAAATAAAAAAATATTAAATAATACAATGGTAACACCAAAATTTTTACAGGGAAAAGGAACCTTTTATGCTGATATAAAAGCAAGAGTTAATCAATATTTTTCAGAGAAAAAAAAACCCTCTACAGGTGATGTATGGTTATTTTCGAAAGCGATCTTTTTTTGCGTCAGTTATGTTTTTTTATACATACATCTTGTGTTTTTTACTCCTGTATGGTGGCTTGCAATTCCTGAATGCCTGTTAATGGCTATGTTTACATCAGCCATTGGGTTTAATGTGATGCATGATGGCGGTCACGGCAGTTTTAGTAAATACAAACTGATAAATAAAATAGCAGGTTTTTCTATAAATTTTTTGGGCGCCAGCGCTATTATGTGGCATATGAAGCATAATATTATTCATCATACTTATACAAATATTGAGGGTGTGGATGATGATATAGAAGCAGGTCCGTTGCTTAGGTTTACAGAAGGGAAAAAGAAATTAAAAATTCACAAATTTCAGCATTATTACTTTTGGTTCCTATATAGTATGCTTCACATTATGTGGATATTTTTTAGTGATTTCAATAAATATTTTAGAAAAAAAATAGGAAATGTTCCTATAAGAAAAATGACTATTAAAGAACATATAGCATTTTGGACAGCAAAGATACTTTACCTTTTTATGGTAGTAGCCCTTCCCATTTACCTGTTAGGATTTTTAAAGTGGCTTACAGGCTTTTTAATAATAAGTATGGTAACTGGGTTTCTTTTAAGTATAGTATTTCAATTGGCTCATACAGTTGAGCATACTGAATTTCCTTTGCCTGCAGAACCTTCCGGTAAAATTGAAAACGAATGGGCACTTCACCAGGTGGCAACTACTGCAAACTTTGCAACAGATAATAAAATTATCACTTGGTTAGTAGGTGGTTTAAACTTTCAGATAGAGCATCATTTATTTCCCAAAATTTCCCATATACATTATCCTGCTATCAGTAAAATTATAAAGCAAGCCTGTAAAGAGCACGGAATCCAATACAATGAATTCAGGAAAATGAGCCATGCAATTGTATCTCACTATTTTTATATGAGAAGACTTGGTCTACCCGCCTAAAGAATTCAGATAATAAATTTTTCAATCAATTCATCTATAAGCGCTGCCTGTGATGGATTGATTTTTTGTTTTGCCTCATCCGTTGAAAACCATTCGCCTTTATCTACTTCCGGAATAGATTGAACCTTACCTGATCTCGGCGGCCACTCTATATTTACAAATGTTTCGCATTTGATGGCTGATGCATCTATATTTCCTTCTAATGCCCATGCATAAACTATTTTTCCTGACTTTTGTTTTACCGGGGAAAGCTCAATAAAATCTCCTGAAACTTTGGCTCCTGTTTCTTCTTTAAATTCTCTTATAGCTGCATCCAATGCTTTTTCTCCGTCAGTAAATTCACCTTTGGGTATAGACCATGCCCCCAAATCTTTATTCTTCCAGAATGGTCCTCCATGATGTACAAGAAATACCTGAACCTTATTATTTATTATCCGGTACAACAAAATTCCTGCGCTTTGTTTTTTCATTAATTTGTTTTAAAATAATTTAACATTTTACACCCTGCTATTTATACTTCCGCAGCATCTTTTAAAAGCTTTATTTCTTGTTAAAAATATTTTTTTCAACAACTTCAAATTTAATTTTGACGTATATATCTACAAAAATACCATTTATGCAATTTAAAATTAATCGTTTACTTACGGTTTTGGCACTTGTAATAAGTATGCTGACCGCCTGTAAAAAAAACAACGATGTAGTTGCTAAAACTAATCTTAATCCCAACCCGACACCAGCCCCTACTCAGGTAACCACTGACCCGGAAAAGATAAAGGATTCAGTATTGCTTTATTCCAGAGATGTTTATTTATGGTATAACCAGATACCGTCATCATTTGATGCAAGAAGTTATGCAGATCCTGTAGCTATCATGACTGCTATCCGTCAATACAGTATTGAACCAGGTTTTAGCGCTGCAGTTGATCGCTGGAGCTTTGCAATGAAAAAAACTGAATGGGATAATTTAAGCGGTGGCTTAGGCTCAACATTTAGTGCAACAGATGCAACAAACGGAGATTTTGGATTAGGTGTATTCTTTATAGCTGAAGGAGACCTTAGAGTGAAATCAGTAGAAAAAGAATCACCTGCAGGTTTAGCAGGTATTCACCGCAGTTGGCGAATAACTAAAATAAACGGCAGCACAAATATTACAACTTCCAATTCTACTTTTATAGTTGATGCAGTTTACAACAGCACCCAATCAACTTTTACTTTTATAAAACCTGATGGCAGCATTGTGGATATTGCATTAACTGCTGCACAATATCGTGAGCACCCTGTTTATCTTGATACAGTTTATACAGTCAATTCTAAAAAGATCGGTTACCTTGTATTCAATTCTTTTCTTGGCGATACAACAGAAATTTATAGTGAATTCAATCGTGTGGTTAACCACTTTGCATCACAAAATGTAAGTGATGTTGTGGTTGATCTAAGGTATAATGGCGGCGGATATATATCTGTTCAGGAAAAGCTGGCTGACTATCTTGTTTCATCATCTGCCAATAATAATCTTATGATGAAGCAGCAGTATAATGATAAGTATCCAGGTTATAATACCACCACTTATTTTAAAAAATCAGGATCATTAAATCTAAGCAGAGTATTCTTTATTGTTACCAGCGGAACGGCTTCTGCAAGTGAATTATTGATCAATAATTTAAAGCCTTACATGGATGTAAAATTGATTGGCCCAACAAATACGCATGGTAAACCTGTTGGCTTCTTCCCTATCCCTGTGGGTGACTGGTATATTTTCCCTGTGTCTTTCCGTTCAACTAATGCAAGTGGTGCAGGAAATTATTTTAGCGGCTTCCCTGTGGATTCAAAAGCTAATGATGGAGTAAATAAAGATTGGGGAGATATAACTGAATCATGTTTGGCAAGTGCAATAAAATATATCAGCAGCGGATCGTTCAGGCTTTCAACAGAAAGTTTTCAGGAACAATTACCACAGGTTAAGCAAAGTAATTCAGTGTTAGATGAACCTTCATTTAAAGGTACAATTGATACCAGACGATTATTGAAATGATTGTTAAAGCCATAAACTAAAGAACTGCAATAACCATTTCTTAGTATATTTATAAAATAAAAACAACTTAAAAATGCAGTATAAAAACTATAGATTTTTTTTGATAATAATGCTTTCATTAAGCGTTTTTATCTCATGTCAGAAAAATTTTGATGCAGGAGGCGCTACAACTCCCACGCCCACTCCTGTTGCATCAGCAAATGATAAATTGGAGGATACCGTTTTATTAGATACTAGAGATATTTATTTATGGTACAGCCAAATCCCTTCTACATTTAATCCAAGAATTTATGCAAACCCTGATTCAATTATGACTGCTATTCACCAGTATAGCATCGAGCCAGGCTTTACTGCTCCTGTAGATCGCTGGAGCTTTGCAATGAGACAAACCGACTGGAATAATTTAAGCAGTGG
>JADGPX010000131.1 GCA_017882215.1 Chitinophagaceae bacterium
TTCATCAAAGTATTCAACGCAATTTTTTTCTGCAGAATATCATTGTTGAGCATGAGTTGAATATTTTCAATGTTTCCCAATGCTGCTTTTGCTTTGTAATAAGCGCTGATCTTTCCCAATCCGTTTTTGTATCGTATTTCAGCATTTTGTATCATGAATTGCAGCAGCTTTTTATCCTGGTCAAGAATGGATAATTTCTTTTTTATAACCACCCATTCGTAATAATTTCTCTTTGCTGCTGCATATAAATCATTCAATGTGGCATTCTTTTTTTCTTTATTCACTGATGACATTGCCTGCATGTAGGCAGCCTTTGCATCCTGTGCTTTTTTGTTGGGAAACATTTGCTGCACACCAATCATGTATTGACCCATGCCGGGTGTTCCATCTGTATTTTTTTTCCAAAAGTTTGGATTGTAGGGCGTCATCCAGAAACCTGTACTGAGTTCAGGAGCTTCCCAGCTTCGTGCGCCTTTTGCTGCTTCATCCAAAGAGCGTATTTCTGCATCATACATTTTTACAGACGGATGCTGCTGCTGAATGGTGTTTGTAATTTCATCCAACTGCATAGTTTGTGCATGTAATTTTACTACACTTACTATTGCAAATAATATCAATAAATTTTTTCTTTTCATATTTTAATGTTTTACTTCGTGCACCTCAATCTTTCCATATTTTTTCAGTTCATGTTCTTTATTCATCAGGAATATTAAAGGCGTTACCAAAAGAATGAATATAGCAGATGTTATTACACCACCAACCATAGGCAACACGATTGGCTTCATTACATCGCTGCCCACGCCACTGCTCCAGAGAATGGGCACAAGTGCAAACAGTGAAACGCTTACCGTCATTAATTTTGGACGCAAACGCTTTGCTGCACCATATATCGTGTATTCCCTCAAATCTTCTTTTGTGATTGTCTCTTTGCTGTTACCTTTTTTTGCGATGAGTTGCTGCATGGCATCGTTGAGATAGATGACCATTACAATATTTGTTTCAACCGCCAAACCAAACAATGCAATGAAACCAACGGCAACCGCAACAGATAAATTTACACCCCAGAACCAAATCATGTATGCGCCGCCAATGAGTGCAAAAGGAAGTGTTATCAAGCTTAAAATAGCTTCACGTGCTGAGTGAAACGCGAAATACAAGAAGAGAAAAATGATAACTAAAACTACAGGTAAAACAAACTTGAGTGTTTGTTCACTGCGTATCAGGTTTTCATACTGACCACTCCAATCAAAGAAATAACCTTTCGGAAGTTTGGTAACCATGCTGTTGAGCTTTTGCTGTGCTTCCTGCACCGTGCTGCCAAGATCTCTTTCACGAACATTGAATAAAACTGTGCCACGCAACAAAGCATTCTCTGATTGTATCATCGGCGGACCTTCTGAAATTTTTATATCTGCAACGGCTTGCAAGGGAATGGGACCAAAATTCATTGTTTGCACCTGCAAGCTTTTTAGTGCTTCCATATTGTTCCTGAAATCCTGTCCAAATCTTGCATTCACCGAAAAGCGCTGTCGACCTTCGATGGTAGTAGTGAGCTTTATTCCACCCAATGCGCTTTCCACTATATCATTCACATCATCTACACTCAATCCATAGCGTGCAATTTCTTCACGTTTAATATTCACATCAATATACTTGCCTCCTGTGATGGGTTCTACATACAAATCCTTTACCCCATCTATTCCTTCCAATGCTTTTTTTATTTGTTGTGCGAACGCATAAATAGTATCAAGGTTTTGTCCATATACTTTTACGCCAACATCTGTACGAATGCCTGTTGAAAGCATGTTGATACGATTAATAATCGGTTGTGTCCATCCGTTAACAACGCCGGGTATTTGCAGCTTTGCATTGAGTTCATTAATAATGCTGTCTTTTGTTATACCAGGTCTCCATTGGTCTTTGGGTTTCAGCATAAGAATTGTTTCAACCATGCTGATGGGGGAATTGTCTGTCGCAGTATTGGCACGACCTGCCTTGCCCAATACATTTACAACTTCAGGAACTGATTTGATGATCTTATCCTGCACCTGCAAAATGCGCTTTACTTCTGAGTTGGATACATCGGGTAGCGTTACCGGCATAAATAGGATTGAACCTTCATCGAGTGGTGGCATAAACTCCTTACCTAAACTCATTATCAGAGGAATAGAAACAAGCAATGCAATAATATTGATACCAATGGTTGTTTTACGCCACTTTAGGCAAGCCCTGACTACAGGCTCATACATGTTTTCAAGAAAACGATTTACAGGATTTGCTGTTTCAGGAAGAAACCTGCCACGCATGAAAAAGGATAACAACACAGGAGCCAGCGTAACTACCAGTATTGCATCCACAGCCATGATAAATGTTTTGGTGTATGCAAGAGGACCAAATAATTTTCCTTCCTGCCCTGTTAATAAAAATACAGGAAGGAATGAGGCGATGATAATAACTGTTGAAAAGAACACACCCCGCGATACCATTTTGCAGGAACTTTCAATAATACTCATCCGTACATCTTCGGGTATCTTCACATAGTTCCTTTTCGGAAACAATTTCCAACTGCTTATTTTTTTAAATATTTTTTTCATTGGTAAAATTTATTTGTTACTAATACCTATACGTATTAAACGGGATTGATGAGTAATAGTATTCAGTACAAGAGAGCGACGCAACGGATGTTTCATGTTTATTATTTTGTTGGGTTTAATAAATAATCTTTGCTAACTTTTGCTCTTATTATTTTTTGTTGGCAGGATTGTTTTGCCATTCTGATAAATTACGATAGGAATTCTCACTCATAATAATTCCGTTATCTACAATTACACCTATTGCCAATGCAATACCTGTTAATGACATAAGATTTGATGATAGCCCGAAAGCATTCAGAAAAATAAAACTTACAGCGATTGTTATAGGAATTTGTATAATGATGCTTAAAGCGCTACGCCAATGAAACAAGAAGACGATAACAATAATGCACACTATTGAAATTTCTTCAATTAATTTACTTTTGATGTTTGCCATAGCAGCTTCAATCAATGTGCTTCTGTCGTAATCTATTTTAAAGCTTACACCTTCGGGCAATCCTTTTTGTATATCACCCATTTTCTTTTTTACATCATTGATTACTTTATCTGCATTCTCTCCATAACGCATTACAACAATCCCGCCGACTACTTCTCCTTCACCGTTTGCATCGAAAATGCCAAGACGCAAATCGCCGCCCATTTGTACAGAACCAATATCTTTCACTCTTACAGGGATGCTATTGTAATTACCCACTGCAATGTTTTCTATGTCGTCTTTGTTTTTGATGTAGCCTAAACCACGTATGATGTATGCCATATCACTCATTTCAAATTTTCTTCCTCCCACATCGTTGTTGTTAGCTTTAACTTTATTCATCACATCTATCATGGAAATGTTGTAGAACTGTAGCTTAACAGGATCAATCACCAACTGGTATTGTTTTTCAAAGCCACCAAATGAAGCGACCTCTGCCACACCGGGAACTGTTTGCAAACCCAATTTTATATACCAATCCTGTAAAGCACGTTGCTCACCCAGATCCATTTTGGGTGCATCAAGATGATACCAGAAAATATGTCCCACACCTGTTCCATCGGGACCAAGTGTTGGTGTGATACCCGGTGGTAATAAACGCTGCGCATAATTCAATCTTTCCAGCACTCTTGTTCTTGCCCAGTATGTATCTACATTATCTTCAAATATCACATACACAAAACTCATCCCGAACATAGACGTAGCACGAATGTTTTTTATTTTGGGAATGCCCTGCAGGTTGCTCACCAGAGGATAAGTGATTTGATCCTCTATTACCTGCGGGCTGCGTCCCATCCACTCTGTAAAAACAATCACCTGGTTCTCTGATAAATCAGGAATAGCATCTATGGGATTTTGCTTCACGGAGTAAAAGCCCCAGGCAAACAGACCTGCTGCGATGATCAGCACTACAAGCCTGTTGCGTAATGAAAGCTCAATTAATTTTTGAACCATTGGATTTTGATTTACAATTTTAAATTTCTTAACCTAAGTGAATTTACAATCACAGAGACAGAGCTAAAACTCATTGCCACTGCTGCTATCATTGGCGATAATAAGATCCCAAAAACAGGATACAAAATACCTGCGGCTACCGGAACACCAAGTACATTATAAATAAAAGCAAAAAGTAAATTTTGGTGTATGTTTTTCATCACCTCTTTACTTAATTTTTTCGCCTTTACAATTCCCTGTAAGTCTCCTTTTACCAAAGTAATTTCTGCACTTTCTATTGCTACATCAGTACCTGTACCCATTGCAATGCCTACATCTGCCTGTGCTAATGCCGGAGAATCGTTGATGCCATCACCTGCCATTGCTACTTTTTTACCTTCGCTTTGTAACCTTTGTATTTCTTTTAATTTATCCTCCGGCAGGTATTCAGCCTTAAAGCCGGTTAAGTTTAATTCTTCGGCAACTGCTTTGGCAGTGCTGGCATTATCGCCTGTAAGCATAATGACTTCAATATGATTTTTAAGCAAACTTTCAATTGCTTCTTTGCTGGTATTTTTTATTTTATCTGTAATGGTTATGTATCCAACAGCTACTCCATCTCTCGAAATATAAGAAACCGTTTTCCCTAACTTTTGTTCATTGTTTACCTGGGCTTCTAAGTTTTCAGAGATCGTTGAATTACTTTCTATCATTAGTTTTTTGTTTCCTAATGCTATTTTTTTACCATCAACTATTCCCGTGACACCTTTGCCTGCTATCGCTTCAAAATCTTTAACGTCAGAGAATGAGATTTTTTTCTCTTTACCATATTTCACGATTGCTTCTGCTAAAGGATGCTCGCTATATTTATTTAGCGAAGCAATTTTTTGCAATAAATCATCTTCACTAATCCCGCCTTGCGGGACAGCAATCACTTTTTCTACAGATGGTTTTCCTTCGGTAAGCGTTCCTGTTTTGTCAATTATTAACGTGTCAATTTTATTCATTTTTTCAAGAGCCTCAGCATTCTTTATTAAAACACCTGATTGTGCTCCTCTTCCCACACCAACCATTACAGACATTGGTGTAGCCAAACCTAAAGCACAGGGACAGGCAATAATCAATACAGCAATTGCATTTACAAAAGCATAAACATATTTTGGCTCAGGACCAAACATTACCCATGCAATAAAAGTGAGAATAGAAATCCCGACAACAACAGGCACAAAGTATTTGGATATTTTATCAGCTAATTTCTGAATCGGTGCTTTGGAACGACTTGCGTCATTCACCATTTTTATAATGTGCGAAAGCAAGGTTTCCGCACCAACCTTTTCAGCTTCCATCACAAAAGATTTTGTAGTATTTATTGTTCCAGAAGTTATTTTATCATCTACATTTTTATCTACCGGAATAGGTTCTCCTGTTATCATAGATTCATCAATACTACCCTGACCTTCCACTAATTTTCCATCCACCGGAATTTTTTCTCCGGGTTTTACTCTCAACAAATCTCCTTTTTTTATGTCATCAATTGGAATAATTTTTTCTTCTCCATCTACAATTAAAGTGGCTTCGGCAGGCACTAACTTTAATAATTCTTTTATAGCTCCGCTTGTTTTGCTATGCGCTCTTGCTTCAAGAAGTTGCCCTAATAAAACTAAAGTGAGTATAACGGTGGTGGCTTCAAAATAAACAAACACAGTCCCGCTTTCAGTTCTGAATTGCGCCGGAAAAATATAAGGAAACAACATCGCAATAACACTAAACACAAAGGCTACTCCTGTACCAATTCCGATTAGCGTAAACATATTCAGGTTCCATGTAATAATAGATTTCCATGCCCGCTGAAAAAACATCCAACCTGCATAAAATACTACAGGTATTGACAAAGCAAATTGTATCCAATTCCATTTTTCCTGGCTCATTATTTTAATAAGAGGATTGTTAGAAAGCATATCAGACATTGCAATAATTAAAACAGGAATGGTGAACAGCACAGCGACTTTAAACTTTTTCAGTAGCTCTTTGTAAGTTTTATTTTCTTCATCCAAAGCAGGTTCTTTAGGAACTAAATCCATTCCACAAATAGGACAAGAGCCCGGAGCATCTCTTATAATTTCAGGATGCATAGGGCAAGTGTATTGTACTTTTTTTGCAGAAACTTCAGGCAGCTTTTCCAAATTCATTCCACAAACGGGGCAATTCCCCGGCTTATTATATAGCTTATCTCCTTCGCAGTGCATTGGACAATAATATTTATCCCCAGCACTTTTAGGAAGTTGGTGTATATGATTATGAGATGATGATTTATTTTTTTCCATTACTTTTTTTTATGATCAGCAATTAATTAATTGCACCTGCTGAACCATTCGATTTAATAATTAGGTTTTGTGTATGTGCCTTCTTTCATCTTTTTCATTTCCTGCGGCCAGGGGCAATGCCACTGGTCTTCGGCAAATTAAAAAGCGATAAAAGCCTAAAAGATTTTTAAGGCTTTTCATGGAACCTGCAAAACTGATTTTTAGTTTTAATTTCATAAAGATTTTCCCAATCCTATTTTATTTCTAAATGTTCCCTTAATTAAGGGAGGCAAAATTGAAAGCCAGGTTATTTTATCCATTCTGTTTTACAATTTTGGTTTTAAGTTGTTGATTGTTTTAAAACAACTTCCTTAATTGTATAATGTCCCGCCTTCTTAAGCTGGGCTTGCAATTCGTCAACACCAACGGATTTGCTCATGTTTATAACTGCCCTTTGCGGATGCAATTGCACTTCCGCCTCTGTAACATCGGGGTGTTGCAGCAACGCCCGCTTTACATTGTTTACGCAACCGCCACAACTCATTCCCTGTAACTCATAATTTTTTTTCATTTTGTTTATTTTTTAAAGGTTAATCAACTCTCTTCATCGTAAGAAACTACTGTTCCTGTACTATCGAACCCCCTGCCTGACCTGGCTCTGGTTTGGGAAAGTGCGCTGGTTATCGAATTGGTACCTGTTACTCCACTTTTGCCTTTTTTAAATTTATTTTCAGGGTTGCTTCCTGTACCACTCTTTTTTACTTTTGATTTGTTAATCACTACTTTATCATTTTTCATGTTTATGTTTTTATTTTGTTATGAAAATTATTTAATTAGTCAATGAATTAAAATTAAGTTTTATGAAATTTATTTGCTGCATTATAAATGACCGCAATACAAGCACCGATTAGCCAGCTAAGAATAAATGCTTGCACAAGACCTAATAATACTTCAACAGGTGATATGTCCATTCTGATTATTGAAGAAACATCTAAGCCATGAAGCAAGGTGTTGAAAAATTTTACTGTACTGTTATGACCTAATATGAGCATGACCAATGCACAACCGAAGTATAGCAATGCACCCGTTATACCGAATGCCAATCCGAATTTTCTAATACTGATGTGATTCATGGTCATCTGTTTTAGTGGTTTCAGAATGTTCTTTATGTCCGTCACGCTCATGCCCCCCATGATGCATGGGCATCAATAAATGACAGGCGAACATTGCAACTATAAAAATGAAAAATGTGTAGTTTCCAGTAATGCCAAATAATGGCAGAAGGAAAATCAGCAACAGGGGAACTGTGCAACCGATAATCATCCAAAATAAATGTTTGCCCATTGTTTAGTTTTTTAATTTTCCTCTGCGCCGCAGAGTCCCGAAGCGGAGACTCTGCGCAGTGGAGATTTTAACTGATTACATTTTGCTGCACTCAACAGCACATTTTCTGCAAGCCTCGGCACACTTTTTACAACAAGCGTGTGCTGAAAGTTTTTTACATTCAGCAGCACAAGCATTACAAAGGTCTGCACAAAGTTTGCAAAGTGCATCACAGAATGATGAACCTCTTGCTGCAAATCTTGCACCCAAGGCACAAATGTCTGCACAGTCACGACAAAGTGCAATACATTTTAAATGGTTTTTGTCGTTCAAATTGATGCAACAGGTTGCACAATCTTCACATTCAATTGAGCAAGCAAGGCAAGCGTCAATGCAATTTTTAGGATTTTCCATTTTGTTTAACTATTTAATTTTTCCTTCAGTTCCGCTGTTGCCCAGCCTTCAGTTTTCGCTGTTGCCCTATAATTGTATTTATTCTTTTGGTTTTACATATGTTCCTTCCTTCATCATTTTCTT
>JADGPX010000132.1 GCA_017882215.1 Chitinophagaceae bacterium
CACTATTTGATGAAACGTGCTTCACCTTCCCCTGGATAGTATGAATAATGAGGCAATTGCTACATAAACCGATCAGAACTATTATTCATTTATAAATAAATAACAAATGGAAAGAAGATTTTTTCTGAAAGCAGTGGCACTTACAGGTGTCGCTTCCACTCTAAAAATGGTGGATGGTTTCGAAGTACTGGCGCAAAAATCAAAATCTACTGCCGGATCTAATGGATATGACCTGGTGGCAGTAATGGGAGGAGAACCGGATCAAATGTTTCGCAGAGCCATTACTGAAATGGGTGGCATAGGAAAGTATGTGAAACCCGGTAATAAAGTAACCATCAAACCCAATATAGGATGGGACAGAATCCCCGAATTGGCAGCCACTACCAACCCGGTGTTGGTAAGTGAAATTATAAAACAATGTTTGAAAGCCGGTGCAAAAGAAGTAATTGTATTTGACCATACCTGCGACGACTGGAGAAAATGTTATAAGAACAGTGGTATTGAGGATGCAGTAATTGCAGCAGGTGGAAAAATGATTCCCGCACACGATGAATCTTATTACCGCGAAATTAATTTACCCAGGGCAGTAAACCTTAAAACTGCAAAAATTCACCAGGCTATACTTGATTCGGATGTATGGATTAACGTGCCCATTTTAAAAAATCATGGAGGAGCTAAAATGACTATCTCTATGAAAAACCTGATGGGCATAGTATGGGACAGAAGGTTTTTTCATAGCCATAATTTACAACAATGTATTGCCGACTGCAGCACCTTGAATAAAAAGCCCACCCTCAATGTGGTAGATGCTTATCGTTTGATGAAATCCAACGGGCCACAGGGTAAATCATTGGCCGATGTAGTTACATCGAAAGGGCTATTCATCTCCACAGATATTATTGCAGTGGATACAGCCGCTACTAAATTCTTTAACCAGGTTTCTGCAATGCCACTTGAGATGGTAGAACATATTGGTAAAGGCGAGGCTTTAAAAATAGGCACCACCCAACTGGAAAAGTTAAACATAAAACGTATAAAAATATAAGGCAGATGGCTACAGTCGATGGTCAATAGTCCGGTAATAGTTGCGAAAAATAATGTCCGCCTGAGTTTGCAAGCGAATGGATGCAATTCCATTTAAAAACGTTTCGTCTATCCTTTGATGGAGCAATGATTTTAATAATTGATTTGATATGAAGAAAGTTCGAATAGTGATATCGCTGATCCTATTTAGTTTAATTACATTCTATTTTTTAGACTTTGCTGATTTGTTGCCGCAACAATTGCATGGATTGATGAGATGGCAATTCATGTCGGCATTACTGGCAATGAATATGGTGGTATTGATTTCCCTGGTAGTTATCACGCTTTTATTTGGAAGAATTTATTGCTCTTCTCTATGTCCAATGGGTATTTTACAGGATATGGCTGATTGGTTAGCTAAACGTTTTCACCGTAAAAAGAAATACCCTCACCTTAAAGAACAAAGAATCCTACGCTGGTCAATTGTAGCCCTGGTAGTTTTGGCATTTATAGGTGGCTTTCATCTGATACTCAACCTTCTTGATCCTTACAGTGCATATGGACGCATAGCCACTAACATTTTTAAACCGGTTTATTTAGCCATCAACAACCTGGTGGCAGCAGTAGGTAATCACTTCAATAATTATCGTTTTTATGAAATGGATATTTTTATTGCAAGTATTAGCTCTTTGGTAACAGCCGTATTCACCTTATTGATAATAGGTTTTCTCTCGTACAAATATGGTCGTTTGTATTGCAACACTATCTGTCCTGTTGGCACAGTTCTTGGCTTCTTAGCCAAATTTTCACTCTTTAAAATAAAGATTGGTAGCGAAGGTTGCAATAGTTGTGGTTTATGCGAAATGAGATGTAAAGCATCCTGTATCGATGCTAAAACAAAAGAGATTGATTATAGCCGTTGTGTTACGTGTTTTAATTGCGTGGAGGTATGTAAGAGAAATGCCCTTTCGTATCAATTTTCCGGTTGGTCACCCAAAAAGCCGGACACTATTGAACCTGATAGTAATGGTTATGATGCGACAAAACGTAAATTTCTTTCCGCTTCTATCCTGCTGGGGCTGGCTACTCTTCAAAAAGTATTTGCAGGAAAAGATAAAGATTCTGCTAATAAGATCAACGAGATTTACACCTCTCACAATGTTCCTTTCAAAAAAATGCATCCCATTACACCTCCCGGCTCGGTGAATGTAAACAGGTTTAATAATTCCTGTACCGCCTGCCAGCTCTGTGTAAGCAAATGTCCTTCACAAGTGCTACAACCCACATTTACAGAGTATGGCATCATTGGTATGATGCAACCTGCTATGAGTTTCAAACATGGTTATTGTAATTATCATTGCACTTTATGTTCTGAGATTTGTCCTACAAAAGCAATAGTAGAAATTTCAGAAAAGGAAAAGAAAACATTACAGATAGGCTTGGTACATTTTGTAAAGGAAAATTGCGTAGTAGTTACTGATGGCAATAACTGCGGTGCATGCTCCGAACACTGTCCCACACAGGCAGTAAGCATGCAGCCTTACAAAGGCAATCTTAATATACCAACCATCAACCATGAACTTTGTGTTGGTTGTGGTGGCTGCGAGTATATCTGCCCGGTACGCCCCTTCCGGGCTATTTATGTAGAGGGCAACCCGGTGCACCTGCAGGCTAAAGTGACAGAAGAAAAAGAAGGAAAAAAAGTAAAGGTGGAGGATTTTGGGTTCTGATTTTTCTGTAAGCCTGTATTCAGCTTTTTACTTTCTTTTTCAATTTGGACTGTTGCAAAAAATATCAGTTCCATATAACTATTGCTCTTAACCTAAATATAGGCCAGCCTGCATTATGCCGAATAGCATTACCGGGCGTACAAGTTCTCTGCCGCATAAAGCTATAGAGTACAAGTGAATGAGTGCAACCGGCGATGATAGTAGTAATGGCGAATGTATTTATCTTTCCAGGAAGTTTTAAATACCTTTCCATCCATTAAACAATAACCTTTAAAATTGTGCTGTATGCAAAAAATTATCTTCTTAATTTTTGCCTGTTTATTTTTTCAAATAAACTCCGTAATGCCACAGGAAATAACATACCCGCTTTGGCAATCTGGCAAAGTTCCTAATTATCAAAAAACCGATGAGATAGAAAAAAGAGATACTTCAGAAACGATTCATATAAGCCTGGTTCAATCGCCGGAAATTACAGTTTACATGCCATCAAAAAGAAATGCAACAGGCCAGGCGGTTATCATTTGTCCGGGTGGCGGTTATGTAAATTTAGCTTTTAGCTGGGAAGGCACTGATGTTGCAAAATTGCTTAATTCAAAAGGCATTACTGCGATTGTTTTAAAATATCGTTTGCCAAATTCTAAAAGTAATATTGTTCCAAATTTATCACCATTGCTGGATGCGAAAAGGGCGATAAGAATGGTGCGTTTCTATGCCGCAAAGTGGAATATTAAAAAAGATAAAGTTGGCATCATGGGCTTTTCTGCAGGAGGACATCTTGCTTCCACATTGGGTACGCACTTCGATAGTGGAAATCCAAACGCTACAGACCCGATTGAGCAATTCAGCTCCCGGCCTGATTTTATGATCTTAATTTACCCGGTTATCTCAATGAGTAAAAATATTATGCATGCCGGATCAAGAAATAATTTAATAGGTGACAAGCCAACTGATGAACTTGCAAAAATGTATTCTAATGAATTGCAGGTAACAAAAGCAACTCCTCCAACTTTTCTGGTGCATGCCACAGATGATAAAACAGTGCCCGTTGAAAATAGTTTGCTTTTTTACCAGGCATTAAAAGACAATGGTGGTCCCGCCGAAATGCATATTTATCCAACTGGTGGTCATGGTTTTGGGCTTGCACTTGGAAAAGGATATCTTGAAACATGGACTGACAGATGTGTAGACTGGCTGAGATCACTAAAGTAACTGTCGCATCATCCAATAAAAAATAAATATGAGATTAAAGAAAGTTAAATTAATTATCTTCTTACTTGTGCAGAGTTTATTTCTGCAAATAACATTCGCACAAAATTCAGTTGTAACAATTGAAAGTCCTGATAAAAAAATTCTTGTAAAAATTTTGGTGAACAAAAATGGACAACCGAATTATACAGTTTCTTATGATAATGAAATGGTGCTTAAATCTTCGGCATTAGGACTTATAAGAACTGACGGAGATTTTTCTAAAAATTTAAAATTATCTTCTTCCTCACCTGTAGAAAATATTATTGATAATTACCAGATGATCTATGCAAAAAGAAAAAATTGCACTTACCACGCTAATAAAAAAACATTGCATTTTCATAACGCTTCAAATCAGGCACTTGATATTATTTTCCAGCTATCAAATGATGGTGTAGCATTTCGTTACTTCTTTCCCGGTAAATCATCAGATGTAAAAACAATAACACAGGAAATTACTTCCTATCATTTTGATACATCTGCCAAAGCATGGCTGCAGCCAATGCAGGTTGCCAAGTCGGGCTGGCAACAAACCAATCCTGCTTATGAAGAACATTATATGCAAAACATAAGTGCCGGTACTGCTTCACCTGATCAGGCAGGATGGATTTATCCTGCTTTATTTCGCTACAACTCCACATGGGTACTGATTACAGAAGCAGCATTGGATAGTAATTATTGCGCAACACGATTAAAATCCCAATCGCCTGATGGTGAGTACACAATTGGTTTTCCCGATACAAAAGAAGTATTTACGGGTGGTGGTTTTTTACCAATTTCTAAATTACCATTTTATTCTCCCTGGAGAATAATTACAATCGGCAGTTTAAAAACTGTTGTCGAATCAACACTTGGAACTGATCTTGCCAAACCGGCAATAAAGATTGATCAAACGTTTATCAAACCCGGAAAATCTTCCTGGAGCTGGATCATGTCAAAAGATGATTCGATAGTTTACACAGAACAAAAACGCTATATTGATTTTGCAGCCGATATGCATTGGCAGTATTGTTTAATAGATGCACAATGGGATAAAAAAATTGGCTACGATAAAGTAAAAGAACTCGCAGCTTATGCTGCTGCAAAAAATGTAGGGATTCTGCTTTGGTATAATTCGGCCGGAGATTGGAACACAGTTAAATATACACCTAAAGACAAGTTGCTTACGCATGCGGATAGAGTAAAAGAATTTGGCCGGCTTAAAGAAATGGGTATTAAAGGAGTAAAGATTGATTTTTTTGGCGGCGACGGGCAATCAGTGATAAAATATTATATTGATATTTTGAATGATGCGGCAACCTATAAATTACTTACCAATTTTCATGGAGCAACATTGCCAAGAGGATGGGCAAGAACTTACCCCCACCTGCTCACCACTGAAGCAATAAGAGGTTTTGAAATGATAACTTTTACCCAGCCTGATGCTGATGCAGAAGCCAATCATTGCGCTATGCTTCCTTTTACCCGCAATGTTTTTGACCCGATGGATTTTACACCCATGAACTTGTATAAAATAGGTTCCAGAATAAAAAGAAAAACTACCAGCAGTTTTGAGCTTGCATTGTCAGTGCTTTTTTTATCGGGCATTCAGCATTATGCAGAATCACCGGCTGGCATGGCGCATGTGCCGGATTATGTAAAACAATTTTTGAGAGATCTGCCCAACCAATGGGATGATGAAAAATTTATTGACGGCTTTCCGGGAAAGTATGTTGTGATAGCAAGACGTTATCAAAACAAATGGTACATAGCCGGAATAAATGGCGAAAATGTTGCAAAAAAACTTGAACTGGATCTATCTTTTCTAAACAAAAAAATGGGTACGCTTATCACAGATGGCAATGAAGATCTTTCTTTTCAACAAAATAAAATCAATATATCTACAGGCAAAAAAATAAATATAGAAATGAAACCTGCCGGTGGATTTGTTATGGTGATAGAATGAATCTTGCTTCGGTTGTTGGTGCAGCTTACATACATTACCTTATTGAACACCAACGGCGAAAGTCATTGTTAACCCTTTACTAAAAGCCAGGCTTTAACATCCCTTATACCTCCTGCCTCAACACCTCCAATGGCGACCTGTTCAACAATCCCCTGCTGTTCGCTAACCCTGTTAATACAGTAAGCAAACAAACCAACACAAACAAAATCAATACAGGCAGTAGCTCCGGATGAAATGGTGTATCAAAAGTATAATGCGCCAAAGCCCAGCTTGCTGCAAGCGCTAACAGTATACCCGTAAACGCAGCTAAGGCACCGAGGAAGAAATATTCCAATGCGGTAATGGCAAATATTTGTTTACGGCTTGCGCCCAATGTGCGAAGCAAAACACTTTCCTGCAGCCGCTGGTATTTGCTTATGAGTACAGAGGCAATTAATACCACTATACCGGTAACAATGCTGAAGCCTGCCATAAAGCGGATCACAAAACTGATCTTATTCATAAGTTCATCCAACACATGCAACACAAGGCCAAGATCAATGATGGATACATTTGGATATTGCTTTACCATTGCCTGTTGAAACTGTGCAGATACCTGCTGCGACGGAACTCTCGTGAGCAATACATGAAACTGCGGCGCTTCTTCAAGCAAGCCCTTTGGAAATACTACTAAAAAATTTGTTTGTATGCCCTTCCAGTTCACTTCACGCAAACTTCCAACGATGGTTCGCATTACCGCCCCCTGCACATTGAACGTGATTGTATCCCCAATATTTACATTGTTTCTTTTTGCAAAATTTTGTTCTAATGAAATAGCAGGAATACCTGTACTGTCAGCAATGCCCTTCCATGTACCCGCTGTAATTTTTTCAGAAGACGTTAATGAATCCCGGTAGGTAACACGGTATTCCCTGTTAAACAGCCGGCGTGAAAATCTGATGGTAGAATCTTTTTTTACCTGTGCAGCAGTGATGCCATTTACTTCTTCAAGCCGCATATTTACAATGGGTATAGTTTCCTTTACAGGTAAGCCATACTGCCGTGCAAGGTCTGATACGCCTTGCTTCTGGCTGCTTTGAATATCGAACAAAACAATGTTTGGCTGATTAGTGCCTGCTGATAAGGATACACGATTGATCAATATTGATTGTACAAAAAATAAGGTGCAAATAAGCGCAGTGCCTAAGCCAATAGAAATGATAAGTATAGTTGTTTGATTATTGGGGCGGTATAAATTAGCCAGGCCTTGCCTCCACAAATAATTCCATGACGAAGGAAAAAAACGTCTTACCATCCACATCAGTGCACGGGCTATCGCGGTAAGTATCAATAAAGCTGCTGCAATGCCTGCGGTAAAAGAAAGCGCCTGCTTCCAGTTAGCCATTTGCATATAAGTAAAGCCATATACAAATAGTACAATTAAAACATACACCAGCCATTTTATAGAATCTCTCTCAAGCCGTGGTGGCTCAAACGATACACGGAGAGCATTGAGCGGCGAAATTTTTCGAATGGAAAGAAGTGGTAACAATGCAAATAAAACAGAGATGATAATACCTAAAGCCATCCCTTGTAAAATGGCAGTCCATGAAATAGCGGTGGTGATTTTTACAGGAAGAAAATCTTTTATAATGAATGGCAAAAACTGCTGAATGACTATGCCCAATACTGCACCAATAAAAGAACCAATAAAGCCGATGCCAACAATCTGAATGAGATAAATAATAAAAGCCTGTGATGCCTTTACACCAAGACAGCGTAATATGGCTATGGCATTTACTTTCTCCCTTATATATACATGAACGGCGCTGGCAACACCGGTACAGCCAAGCAACAAAGCGATAAAACCTACAAGCGATAAAAACCTGGTGAGGTCGCTGAAGGAGCGGCCTGTATCTTCTTTCTGGCTTTCAACTGTTTCATAGTTCAGGTCGTTTGCTTCAAGCCGGGGCTTCATGCGGTCCATCAATTTTTGCATATCAGCCTGGTGGTTGTATTTAAAGAAATAGTGGTAGCTGATGCGGCTGCCTTTTTGAGACAAACCTGTTTGCTTAAGATATTGAAGTGGTATATAAACTATTGGCGCTATGGATGCAGAAAAACCTGTTTGACCCGGGGCATTTAATAATTCGCCTGCAATTGCAAAGGTTACTGCTCCTACTTTTATTGAGTCGCCGGTCTTTGCTCCATATTGCAGCATAAGGGTTTC
>JADGPX010000008.1 GCA_017882215.1 Chitinophagaceae bacterium
AATAAAATATTAAACGGTGATAAGCCTGTACTGGTAGACTTTTTTGCTGAGTGGTGCGGTCCCTGCAAAATGATGGCTCCTGAATTAAAAAGGTTTGCAGATACGCATAAAGAGCAGGTAAGAGTTTTAAAAGTAGATATAGATAAGAACCGGGCAACCGCTGAGCAATTTAATATCCAGGGAGTTCCAACCTTAATCCTTTTTAAAAAAGGAAAGGTTTTATGGCGACAATCAGGAGCTATGAATGCACAGCAACTTTCGGGTATTGTAAAAAGCAAATTATAGAGTTAGGTGTCAGTCAACTGCAGTTGCCAGACACCTAACTAACATTTTCTCAAAATAAATATTGCGGTGTAAGCGCTATGTTCAGGTCTTTTGCAAAGTTGGAAACCGAGATCAGGTTTAATTGATTTAGAATTTAGAAATAACTTTCCACATCTCATCTGCCACTAATTGATTGCCTTTATCATTAAGGTGTACTCCGTCTCTTGTTAATATTCCTCTGTCTTTATTTTCAGAATTGTTTTTGAGATTGTATTCTAAAAATATTTTTCTAAGATCAATTAATGGCAGGTTATTTTTTGCGGCTATATCCCGGATGATGTTACAATATTTATTAAGATCCCCATCCTGTTCATTGGTAAAATCTGTTTTCTCCCCTATTGCCGCAGGTGTGCAAATAATTACTTTAATATTTTTATCAGTGAGCTTTTTTAAAATAGCGGAATAAAATCTTTCAAATTTATCAGCATCAGTACCGGTCCCTGTCAATCGCTTATGCCAAACATCATTCACACCGATAAAAATCACAACAATATCAGGGTTTTTACTCAGCACATCATCTTCTAATCGCAAGTAGAGATCATAAATTTTGTTGCCGCTTACACCTGCACCTATCAGATCATAATTATTTTTTAAATTATTTTTTCCCAACATCGAATCTATTTTCAAAATAAATCCGCCGGGCTTAACAGCCAGCTCGGTTATTGAATCACCAAAAAAAATGATCTTTTTCTTTTTCTGCATAGTGAAGGCAATTATCAGGATAAAACAAAACAGTTGCAAAATCTTTTTCATGCAGGAAAGATAAAAATAATTATCTATGAAATTTTTTGATTAATTTTCTTACTTAAAACAACTGCCTGGTAATTTTTATACTCATAACAATTATTAAATTTATTTAAACTACTGCAATATGAAAAAGCTACATCTCCATTTACTGGTGGCAATCTTTGCAACCCTTTGTTTAACTGGATGCAAATAAATTTTTACATAACGAAATAATGCTTGCTATAATTTGTAATCAAACATGTAAGTAAGTCCCACTACAAATAAACCTTGAATTATCTATGACTTTACATCTACGAAAATAGTTAACATTAAAATAAAAAGTATGACAAAAACTTATTTGGACAAATCTATAAAACCATCAAATGAAAATTTAGAAAAAAATTTAACTCTAACATTTCAGTTTTATACGGACCTAAATAATTTGACAAAAAATTTTAAAAAGGAATGGAATTTTTCAAAAAGTAGTGGTTGGATGCAAAAAGTATACGACAACAAAAAAGCTCTTTATTATTTAATACCATTGCAAGACTCTTTCAAGATTAGCCTAACGATTAGAGAAGTGGAAAAAAAGAATTTCATAAAAAATGTTGAACTCAAAGAAATCTATAAACAAATAATTGATGCAAAAAAATATTCTGAAGGCTTTGCAATACAATTTGTAATTACAAATTTAACAACATTTACAATAGTGAGAAAATTCATTGAATTATTAATCGAAGGAAGAAAGTAGAAATTTTCATGCAGGGTTAGAATACTGATATGAAAAATGGACAATGAAATTATTTAAATTAATAATTAACTAAATTAATTTATGGAATGATAATATCGTGGGAAACCCCACAGGTGCTAACAGCGGCTTGTCAAAAGCAGGGCAGACTTTCATTTCCCTTATTTGAGCGTCAGCTTGTGCCACTTACTAAAAAAAGATTTGAATCAGATCATGTTTCTTTCAACTACGTTTAACCTTATTTGTTATATAGTTCCAATTTAGAAATATTTACTTTAGCAATTGAGCGGAAAAATAAATTCATAACGGGCACAAGCAATTTTACACCGCCTTATTTCTTATAAAAGTAGTTACTTCCGAATGCGGCAAAAAAGTTCTTTCTTTTAAAAGATAGCCATTCCCTTTTTCACAAAAATGAACTTTTAAATTTTCAATGCTGATAGGATTTCCTTCAGGAATATCAGCAATATTATTATGGCGAATATCATGTCCGTCAATGATGATAACCAATCCGCTGCCGATGGCTTCCATTTTATTTCCTTCTGTAATAAGCATCCCGGTATCTTCTCCCAACCCAATTCCAAGACATTGAGGATTGGTTGCAATAGCCTGCACCAGCCTGCCAAACCTTCCTCTCTTTTCAAAATGGCTGTCGAATATCACATCATCCATAAAGCCAAGTCCGGTTGTAATTTTCACTTCACCTTTTAAATGTGCTCTTGTTGCATTTCCCTCATATATCATTGTATTGCTCATCGCCATTGCCCCTGCGGATGTTCCTGCAACCACAAAATTTTCTTCATCCTGGTATCTGTCTAAAGCAATTTGTAAAAGTTCTGTGCCGCCAAAAGTTGCAGAAAGCCGCAACTGGTTTCCACCGCTGAACATAACTGTGTCGCAATTGCGGATGCGCTCAATGTATTCAGGGTTCATTGCATCTGCACGGTTGCGTATCGGCATTATACCAATATTGGTACATCCTATCTTTCCAAAAGCATTAAGATAATTTTCGCCAACCTCATACGGTATCATGGAAGCTGTGGTAATTACTTCCATTCTTTTGTCGGGGCTACCGGCTTCTTCCACAATTCTGCGAAGGATGCCCAACTCAAAAAAGTTAAGATTGTTTCGGACTACTTCTCCTTTTTCAAGATCAACGCCTTTATCTTCTGCGCCACCTATTGCAAAAAGTTTTCCCAGGGGGTGTTGCTGCATGAATTTAATTTTTGTGAAAACAGCAATGCTTCTTCATTTCTTAATAGTTGCTTCTATGCAATGCTGTTCAAAAAAAATTGCTATACAAATGTAACGGAATTGGATAAAAAATAATTGTAACAAATGGTGTATTTTTTATGATAGCTAATTTTTGCTACCTTGAATTTTTGCAGCAATCGATAATAAAAACTGATTTTGATCCATCAATAATATCAACAAAATATATTTATGAAGATCGTAGAGATAAAAGTTTTAAGAGGTCCAAATTATTGGAGCATAAGAAGACCCAAGCTCATCCAGATGAAACTTGATCTGGAAGAAATGGAACAAAAACCTTCTAATGAAATTCCTGCATTCAAAGAAAAATTAGAAAAACTATTGCCCGGCTTGTATGAGCACAGATGCAGTGAAGATGTTGCCGGAGGATTTTTATTAAGAGTTAAAGAAGGAACCTGGATGGGGCATATTATTGAACATGTTGCACTGGAACTACAAACACTTGCTGGTATGGATATGGGTTTTGGAAGAACAAGAACCACAGGAAAAAAAGGAGAATATTTTGTTGTATTTGATTATATGGAAGAAGAAGCTGGTGTATATGCTGCAAAAGCTGCTTTTAATTTGGTTAAATCTTTAATTGATAATACTGAATATAATCTTGAAGAAGATGTACAAAAATTGCGGGTGATCCGTGAAAACACACGGCTTGGTCCATCAACAGGAAGCATTGTAGAAGAAGCACAAAAAAGAGGTATTCCTTACATCAGGTTAAATAACCAAAGCCTTATTCAGCTTGGCTATGGCATTAATCAAAAAAGATTTAGGGCAACCATCGCCGGTACTACATCCTGCATTGCTGTTGACATTGCAGGCGATAAAGAAGAAACAAAAAATTTATTGGGAGCTGCAGAAATTCCTGTACCAAAGGGCAGAATAATTTACAGTGATGAAACTGCACAGGATGCTGTTGATGCTGTAGGATTTCCCTGCGTTATAAAACCAATTGATGGCAATCATGGAAAAGGTATAACAACAAACATTACAAATATTGAACAGGCAGAAAAAGCTTTAGCCGCTGCCCGTCAATACGGTCGCAGCGTTATCAGTGAAAAATATATTACAGGCTTTGATTTCAGGGTGCTTGTTATAAATTATAAATTTATTTGTGCGGCGTTACGAACACCGGCTTCTGTTATCGGAGATAGAGAACACTCTATTCAATGGCTGATAGATGAAACAAATAAAGACCCACGCAGAGGATACGGACACGAAAAAGTTTTAACCCAAATTAAAGTTGACAGCTTCACACAAAAAATGCTGGACGATAAAGGATATACTTTAGAAACCATTCCGGCTAAAGGCGAATTTGTTTTATTAAAACCAACAGCAAACCTTTCAACTGGCGGAACTTCCACAGATGTTACTGATGAAGTTCACCCGGTTAATATTTTTTTAGCAGAACGCATTGCAAAAATTATCGGACTGGATATTTGCGGAATTGATATAATGGCAACTGATCTTAAAACATCTTTATTTGAAAATGGTGGTGCGGTGCTGGAAGTTAATGCAGCTCCGGGTTTCAGGATGCATGTAGAGCCATCAGAAGGCATACCAAGAAATGTTGCTGAGCCTGTTGTGGATATGCTTTATCCAAATCGTGCCAATGGAAGAATACCGATAATAGCCATTACCGGTACCAATGGCAAAACAACTACCAGCCGCCTTATCGCACACATTTGTAAAACCGCCGGATACAAAGTTGGTTTTACAACTTCAGATGGAGTTTATATTCAAAACCAGATGATGATGAAAGGTGATTGTACAGGTCCAAGAAGTGCGGAGTTTGTTTTAAAAGATCCTACTGTTGATATGGCTGTGCTGGAATGTGCAAGAGGAGGGATTTTAAAAAACGGCCTGGCATTTTCTCATTGTGATATAGCGATCGTAACTAATGTTACTGCAGATCATATCGGTTTGGGAGGTATTCAAAATCTTGAGCAAATGGCTCAGGTAAAAGCAGTGTTACCGGAAACAGTTTTTAAACATGGCTTTGCCATTTTAAATGCTGAAGATGATCTTGTATATGCAATGAAAAAAAATCTTGATTGCAACGTTGCGCTATTTAGCATGGATGAAAATAATAAACGTATAAAAAAACATTGCGGCGTTGGCGGTATAGCAGCAGTTTATGAAAATGGATATGTAACTATTATGAAAGGCACGTGGAAAATAAGAATAGAAAAAGTAACTGAAATACCTATCACTTATGGTGGTAAAGCAACGCATAATATTATGAATACGCTGCCTTCAATACTTGCCTGTTATCTTTTTAAAAATATAAAAGTAGAAGACATCCGCACTGCATTGCACACTTTTGTTCCTTCCTCATCTCAAACACCGGGAAGATTAAATTTATTCCAGTTTAAGAACTTTAAATTTCTTGTGGATTTTGCCCATAATCCTGCCGGACTAAATTTATTGTGCGATTTTGTAAATCGACTTGACAGTACTTACAAGGTTGGGATAATCAGCGGAACCGGCGACAGAAGAGATGATGATATTAGAGAAATAGGAAGAATTTCTGCAAAAAATTTTGATGAAATAATTATAAGGCAGGATAAGAACCTGAGAGGACGTACTGCTGATGAAATAGTAAATCTTTTAGTGGAAGGAATTAATGAAAGCAAAACCAGCGATATCCCTATTACTATTTTACACAAAGAAGAAGAAGCCATTCTTCATGCGTATAAAAATGTGAAGCCCGGCGCCATTATAACTATTATGTGTGATGTAATACCGGATGCACTTGATTTTATTAAGAAACTTAAAGAGGAGGAAGATAGATTGTGAGTTGTGGACAGTGAGTTGATTATTGATTATTGATTATTGAATTATTGATAATTGACCAGCTCAAACTGACAAACTCACTATAAAAATGGTTTTGCCATTCTGTTGCATCCCCTTATTTTTGCAAATCATTTTTGTCCCATAGTATAAAGGCAGTACAACAGATTTTGATTCTGTTTGTCGAGGTTCGAATCCTCGTGGGACAACCTCAAAGGACAAAGGTGATTTCTCCACTTTTGTCCTTTTTTTATTTCCTCTAAAATCCTTGTTCACACTGTATATTAGATAAACAGCTTCGATAATTCATGTAGTTCGAATTGTAAATCCGTTAACTGTCAGTTTTTGGGGGTACATCGAACCAATTATATCATGCTTTTGAATTATTTCAGCGTTCTTCTATATTTCATCAATCCTGAAAAGATTATCTATGGGCCATAACCGCAATATCCTGTTGACAAACACTACCAAATAAAATTTTAAAGTTTATTGCAACATTTTTTTAAAAAAGGGAATGAGTTCTTCTGCAAGTATAGCATGATCTTCAACGCTTGGATGTCCGCCGCATCCTCTCGCCTGCATCGGCTTAAAAAAATAAAGCGCAACAGGTTTACCGGATGGATATAAAGCATCAATACGATCTTTTACCGCTGATAAACAGTTTTGAAAAGTAAGTCTGTGGCTGCCATTGATCATAGGACTGCTAAGCAGCGCTACCTGTGCATCCGGGTATTTTGATTTTACCAGTTGTACAAATTTTATATAGCTGCTTACAAAAGCCGAACTATCAAAAGGGTTTCTTTTTTTAATACCATCACCATTGCTGAAGTCATTTGTGCCTAAAGCTATACTTACAATTTTCGGAGTATAAGTATCAAAATTCCAACGTTGAGTGTTATAATCCTGAAAATCTGTTTTTTCATACACCTGTGGCATGGCAGGTCCATCACTATTCCAATTTCGGTAGATGCCGATACCGCTTACACTACTCAGGATAAATTCAGTGCCTAAAGCTCTTGCTACTCTTGGACCGTATGCTAAGTAGGCATTGTGCTGATCATGATATTCGCCAGTGCCGCAAGGCACTTCAGATGCATCAGCAGCAGCACCACAGGTAATGCTGTTACCAATAAATTCTATCAATGGTAAATTTGATTTTTGAAGAGCTTTTATATTTTCACCTATAATTTTTTGAATTATGATAGCTCCTGTATGCGCTTCAGTTGCCTTATATATCCATACCGTATGGTTTCCTGTATTTGAGGCATTTAAAACAATCGGTATCTGGGAGTTTCCGGTAACTTTTATTCTTTTTTGATAAACGCCATCCAACTCATACTGCAAGTAATTGTGACCTGCGGTATTAGAAATTGAAGCAAAAATCTGACATTGTTTTCCTTCGAAAGTAAAACCAAAATGCACTCCGGAACTTATGAGTTCAATATTTTGCCTGTCACTAACCAGGTACCTTCCATAAGGTTGCAAAGATGTTGCCGGTAAGATATTGTTGGGCGTCTTATTATTTTTTGTAGAGCCACAACTAATAAAACACAAGCAGAAAGCTAAAACAAGATGAATGTTTTTATACATAATAAGACAGTTATTGTTTATTTATTTTTCTGTACATTTTTGGGAGATCCTTTTCAAATAATGTATAAGGATCATCATAAAATTTTATAAAATCCTTTTCACTAACCTGACCGGGAAACGGTGCATAAAAATGAGTAGGACTTGTTACATCGTTTCTCCAAACCAACACATAAGCCATTTGCAATTTGGTTGCCTGCAAAGCTTTTAATAACATTTCGGTCCACCATGGTTTTTTGTTTCTTCAGTAGCATGTTTGTCGATCAATTTCATTTTACCCTGTGAGAATACTGATTGCGATTGCATCAGCAAAAACAAAAAGAATATGATACTATGTTTTTTCATACTGTCGGCTTCATGACTTATTAATTTTTTAATATCTTCTCAATCAATGTAAGTTCATCGGGTTTGAAACTGGTATGGTTAAGACTATCAATATTATCATGCAGTTGTTGTACAGAACTGGCGCCGATCAATACAGAAGTTATTCTTTTATCTTTCAGCAACCAGGCAATGGCCATTTGCGCCAAAGATTGATTGCGTTGTCTGGCTATTTCATTCAGCGACCTGACCTGCTGCAATCTTTCTTCTGTAATATCAGTAAGCTTTAAGGAAGCTTCCGGTTTGGACGCCCTGGAATTTTCGGGTATGCCATGCAGATATTTATCCGTAAGCATGCCTTGTGCCAATGGAGAAAAAGCAATACATCCCAACGCGGTTTCTTCCAACACATCCAATAAACCATTTTCCACCCATCTTTCAAACATGGAATATTTTGGTTGATGGATCAGGCAGGGCGTACCAAGCTTTTCCAGGATCTTAACTGCTACCCTGGTTTGTTCGGGGTTATAGCTTGAGATACCAGCATATAATGCCTTGCCGCTTCTTACTGCTGTATCAAGCGCCATCATTGTTTCCTCAACAGGTGTATCCGCATCGGGACGATGCGAATAAAAAATGTCAACATAATCCAGTTGCATTCTTTTCAGGCTCTGATCCAAACTTGATAATAAATATTTCCGAGAACCTCCATCACCGTAAGGGCCGGGCCACATTAAATAACCGGCTTTGGTAGAAATCACCAATTCATCACGCAGATTTCCGATAAAATTTTTCTTTAATATTTTACCAAAATTTTCTTCCGCAGTACCGGGCAAGGGTCCATAGTTATTTGCAAGATCAAAATGAGTTATGCCACGGTCAAACGCCCGGCAAAGGATTTGTTCAGCATTTTCAAAATTATCGACTGATCCAAAGTTTTGCCATAAACCCAATGAAATAGCGGGCAGCAATAAACCACTCCTGCCGCAACGGTTATATATCATATTGTCATATCTCTTTGATGTTGGGGTATATACCATTTTCGTGCATTTTTTGTAAGGATAATTGACTTCATTTTAATAAAACTTTTCTGAAGATAGACTACTAATTATTTACCTGAGTATTTTTGAATAAGTGCCTTTGCTTTTATCCCCGATTCTTTTAAATCCTTAGTCTTCCAATTACCTTTTGATGATGCTCCTTTCTTCAGAATAGAACAGGTTTCATCTTTATCGGAAACCGACCAGGTAATCCAGCTTATTTGGGTTTTTTCCGCCCAGTCAATCCATCGTTTCCACTCAGCATCATCAATCGGACCATCACCGGACGCTTCCATGCCTGCAGACTCAGAAATAAAAATTGGAATGCCTTTCTTAAGGGCATATTCGCATCGGTTCCTGAGCCATTGCTTATGGGTAGCGGCATAAAAATGGACGGTGTACATAATATTCTTAAATCCTAAAATAGGATCATCGGCAACCAGGTGAATATCCTGGTCCCAATGCGGATTACCGACTAAAATTATATTATTCGGATCAATCGCTCTTATAGTTGAAATGATTTCCCTTGCATACGATTTTACTTCCTGCCATGATTCCTGGTCAGGTTCATTGAATATCTCATAGATCACATTGGGGTAAGTGCCATAAGTAGCAGCCATTTCTGCAAAAAAACCTTTTGCTTCTTTTAAGTTGATATTATGACTATGCCAGTCGATGATCACATAGATTCCTTCTTTAATAGCTGCATCAACTACTGCTTTTATTTTCGCTTTTGAACCTTGCATATCTTTAATATAACCATGCTCCGGCTCTACACCCATAGCAGCACGAACAACAGAGCAATTCCAGTCTTTATACAACCATCTGACTGCACCTTCATTGTAAAACCGTGGCCAGAAATTATGCCACCCAAAACTCATTCCTCTCAAAACAACCGGCTGCCCCTTTTGATCTTTCAGTTGTGTGGAATAAACCGACAACTGACCATGCTCTTTTACCGGCTGTGCATGACTCAGTAAACCGTTTGCCAAAAACAAAAATCCTAATAAGTGCTTTCTCATTTCCTGATTTAAGAACATTAAAAAATATTATTCACCTGAAGTATCTACTTCCCATGCGTCTGTTCGAAACGGAGCAACAGGCATGCCTTCCTTACTAAAAAGATTTCCTGCAGCTGTATTGCTAAACGCATATCGCACCGCAACCGGATGAGCTACACTTTTACTCCAACCGGTCAGCCTATTATCTTTCGCTATAGCCTGTGCCGGATAAAAATGATGATCGGCTCCGGCTATGTATAAGCCCATTATCGAGTTGCCTTTAATTATAAGTCCGTCCGGATTATTATCAAATGATAAAACAGCTTTTTCCCTATCAATCTCCAGGCTTTTATAAACAGGGCTTTTTGCTGCAACGGCTGGTTGCCCATACGTATCGGATAAAGCAAGTTTAGCCAACCGTATGCCCACATCTTTTTTATTTTTTGGATGAATATCGAATGTATCTTCTGCCAGATCTGTCGTCACAACCATTCCAACTTTTGGCAATACTAAAGTCTTCAATTGCGCTTCTCTTAAAAGCGCTGCTATATTTTTATTACCATATTTAAAAGGCGCAATTTGAACATAATAAAAGGGAAATTCTTTGTGCCATTTTTCCCGCCAGGAAGTAATCAAAGTACTGAATAATTGATGATAGGTTGATGCAGTTCCGGTATTGCTTTCTCCCTGATACCAAATGACACCGGCAATTGCATAATTCAAAAGCGGCGCTATCATGCCGTTATAGGCATAACCCGGCGTTATCGGCCATCCATTTGACCTGGTTTGTTTCATTGCCGCTTCACGCAAAACAGCATCGGCAGTTACTTTTTCATCAGGCGTCCATACTTCAGCTGGCGTTCCGCCCCAGCTGGCATTGATAAGACCAACAGGCACATTCAAATCCTGGCTCAGCTTCTTTCCAAAGTAATAACCAACGGCACTGAAAGATTGAAGCGTATTGGAATCACAAAGCGTCCATTGTGCCTTACAATCTTCCTGTGGTGTTTCAGCAGTTGCTCGTGGAATATTAAAAAAACGAAGTTTCAAATTGGCGGCCATTGACAATTCTTCTTTCATTTGAGGCAAACCCCAATGATAGTTATATTCCATATTGGATTGCCCTGAGCACACCCATACTTCGCCAATCAATACATTCTCCAGAACAATCGTATTATAGCCTTTAATCGTGATCGTATAAGGTCCGCCGGCAGCAGGCGTACTAACGTAAACCTGCCATTTTGCATTCTCTGAAACAACAGTAGAATCTGTTTTACCATTCCAGGAATTGGTGATATACACCTTCTCTGCAGGATTGCCCCAACCCCAAAGCTTTACAGAAGATTTTTGCTGAAGCACCATATTGCTGCCAATGACAGCAGGCAGTGTAATGTTCGCACGGGTGATAAGAGTTGCAATGATGAATAAAAAAATAAAATATATCCGCATAAAATGCTATAGTTTGGTACTTAATCTTAAGATCAATACATCATGAGCCGGGATAATAGCTTTCAGAGGTTTTTTTGTTGTGCCAACATCTTTCTTTAACCAAAGATCCCGAAGCTTATATATGTTTGTTTTAGTATTTAGTTCTCTCTTTGAAACTGTATCAAAAATCACATCAGATTGCCAGTTGAAATCAATGTTTTTTTGTGAAATACTACGGTTCAAAAAACAGAAAGCCCAGTCACCTTCGCTTAACGGCCTTACCCATATTTCAAGGCTGTCTTTTACTTTGTATTTGTATCCTTCCATTCCCGCTTTGTCCTGGTCAATTGCAATCACTTCCTTATTAGTAAGAATCTCAATTGTTTCTTTTGACATTTTTCTTAAATCATTTCCTGCAATCAGGGGCGCTGCAAGTATAGACCATAAAGAAAAATGCGCCCTGTCTTCATTTACTGTCATACCATTGCCAACTTCAAGCATATCGGGATCGTTCCAATGACCGGGGCCTGCATATTTTCTCAACCCATTTTGCAAATCAGCAATGGGCATTACTCCCAATTGTTTCCAGGTACCATGATCCAGTATGCCATCAAACTTTGCAGTAATATCGCCGGTTGTACGCCAAAGCTCACCTACGTTTTGAGCCCATTCCCACGGTTTATTATTGCCCCATTCGCAAAGACTGAAAACAATAGGGCGGCCTGCAATATGCAATGCATTACTCATAGTTGTGTATGCCTCTTTTGCATTAATGCCTTCTGTATTGCACCAGTCATATTTTAAATAATCAATGCCGAGAGAAGCATAAAATCTTGCATCGTGGTATTCATAGCCTCTTGTTCCCGGATAACCTGCACAGGTTTTTGTTCCTGCACAATTGTACAATCCAAACTTCAAACCTTTTGAATGAACATAGTCAATCAACACTTTAATACCGCCGGGAAATTTTTTTGGATCGGGCACAAGATTTCCATTGCTATCTCTCTCTTTTGCCATCCAGCCATCATCTAAAACAAGATAGATATAGCCTGCATCTTTCATGCCCGATGAAACCATTTCATCCGCGATTTCTCTTACCAGCTTATCACTGATATTTGTTTGAAAAGTATTCCAGCTATTCCAGCCCATAGGCGGAGTAAGCGCAAGCCCTTCATACTTTTGAGCTTTGATTGTTGTAAAACAAAAAAGGTATGCGATAAATAAGAGTTGAATTTTCATTTTAAATTTTATTTTCTTTTTAATATTATTGGTTCTTTAACCTTTGAGGTCTCTCATATTATTTTTTATCAACCACCATATAAACCACTGACCTTGCCGGTATGGAAATTTTTATTCCATTATTTGTTGTAGCAGAATAAGCATTTAATGAAGCATAAGTTGAAGGCCCGCCTGAAACTGCATCAGGGCCTTTCCCATTCACGAAAACTTTTCTTGAAAATTCACCGTTGTCAGTTCCTCCGGTAAGTGTGTACCAATAAAAACGATTACCATATAAAGCATTTTTCAGGGAGACCTGGGCTACCTGGGCTGTTGTTCCTTTATTGACAATCATAACAGCATTTTGTCCTGATGTATAGGATGATGCATAACTTAAAATATCTGTGCTGCCGGTAACTGTAGAACTCAACATCCTATCGCCAATAGTTTTTTGAAAATAGTATATGTAATAAAAAGCAGGGCGTGGGTTCCATTTTGGAACACCGGGTTCATCTCCTATATTAAAAAGGCCATGATCATTTCCGCTATTCCATCCATTGGCAAAATCCCAGCGGCTGGTTTCTCCATATTTATTTTTTAATGCTTCACCATATAGTATCGCTGCATGCATTCCATTAATGTATGAAACCTGCTGCATAGAGCCTTGTGATGTAATGTTCCATTCCGTTAATGCAATTGGTTTCACTGTAGCGCCTGTATTGGTAAAACTTGTTTTTAAATAATTCATCATTGAGGCTGGGTTATCTATTGCTGTATTCAGAATTATATCTGCTGAAGAATTTTGCTGGTAAGGAGTGAAATAACTATGAACAATATAAAAATCTGCTGAAGTATTTACTTTTCCCAGCACACCTGCATTCCATGTTTGATCGGTGGGAGTTTGCCAGGATTCAGGCTGCTTTTCCAAAAGCTGCGCACCAATATAAATAGTCTTGCCAATTTGTTGCGCTGCAACACGCATGGAATCGGCAAATATTTTATACTGCATGCCATACAAATCACCGGTAATAATCTGTGGCTGGCCATCATGATTGTTGTTGAGATCAATACGATAACCGGCCTCCCATGTTCCATTATCTTCATTTCCTATTTCCCAGTATTTGGTATGGCCATTATCATAACGTACCCAATCGGCAGCAAGATGTGCAGCAGTTGTTACAGGATTAGAACCTGTACCATACCTGGCGTAGGCATAGTTTACAGTAATGATTCCCTGGTTGCCTGTTTGCTGCAGCATACTGTAATAATTATCGAGTGACGCCGTCCAGCTTTGAGAATTTTTTCCATACCAATATCCTGCTGCAATTGTATTTCCATTTGCATCCAATAAAGTACCAGGCGCATCAGTTGGTTTTACTCCATCCGGTGCATTCCAGAAATAAACATCACTTAAACTCCCTCCGGGAAAACGGATAACATTTGGATGAAGATTGGTAATGTGATTCATTAAAACAGGTTCTGTAACCATTGGGGTCATCCATACATTTGCATTCTGCCCGAAAACAGGACCCGGAACTTTTGTAATGATTGATGATGCATCAATATTTATCGTAACCGAAGGAGCTGCTGTTGGTAATGTTGTGTCAGTATATGATGGCGGCGTAAATGATTTTGGAGCCCAATCGTTTAAAAAAAATCCGATTGTATTGGCAATTGGAGGATCGACGGGAGGCGTTATCACGCCACCACCATCGCCGCCGCCATTCCCATTTCCATTATCCGGAGTGCCCTTTGGACTTTTCTTACAAGACGTCATGCTCAAAGTCATCACACATAATAATACAGCCTGAATAAACAATTTCGTTTTCATAGATTTTTATTTTATGTTTAATGATAATTTTTTACCATCATACAATACCTGCTCATCATATTTTTGTGCAAAATCAAAAGCAACAGGATTAGTTTTTTTTACCCAGGTAATATTGAATATTCTTTTTTGCAACATACCCGGAAAAGTTCCCTGCCTGTTTTGAATAATTAATTTTTTTTCATTTTCATTATAATCAAATGTAATGGTGGAATACATTCCTTTTTCATAATTGTAATTGGTGTCTTCATCTTCATACAGCGTAAAGGATCCATTGTTACCTGTATAAATAAAAAGTGAAATTGTATCCGCAGGTTTTTGTAATGTGAATTGCAAATCAGGGCCAACAGGAATGATTGATCCTTCTTTCACAAAAACAGGCATCCTGCTGAAAGGTGCACCGGCATTGATACTGTGGCCACCTTCAAAATACTTACCGGTATAAAAATCATACCAGCCGGTTCCCGCAGGCAGATAAACCTTCCTGTTTACCGCATGGTATTCATAAACAGGATTGATTAAGAAACTGCTTCCAAAAAGGTACTCATCATTAATACTGCTAACATTTTTATCATTCGGAAAATCCATGATCAAACCACGCATGATTGTATAATTATTCCAATAAGTTTTAGCTGCCAACGAATAGATGTAAGGCAGCAGGCGATATCTGAGCCTGTCATAAAACAACATGCTTTCATAAGCCGGATCACCGGGTGATGCTGTATTAAAAATTTCACGATATGGATATTGGCCATGTACCCGGAATAAAGGGCAGAAGGCTCCAAACTGGTACCACCTTGTCATCAATTCCTTCCATTCTTTTAGATCCTCAGTTTTTGCATTTTCAAAACGATGTTCATTAGCGAACCCCCCGATATCCATTGTCCAGTAAGGAATACCTGACATAGAGAAATTTACACCTGCTGATATTTGATTCTTCATGTCATGCCAGCGTGAAGCAATATCACCACTCCACACGGCAGCCCCATAACGCTGTAAACCACCGTAAGCAGAACGGGTAAGAATGAATACTCTTTTATTTGGATCAACTGATCGCTGGCCTTCATAAATTGCTTTGGCATTCACCAACGGATAAGCATTAAAATATTTTGTTGCCGAACCCAACGCATTGGGAAACATCAATTGCTTTCTATGTTCAATGGAAAGATTGGAATAAATATCGGGTTCGGAGGCATCCATCCAAAAAGCGTCTACGCCTTTAGCGTATATATTATCATTCACCAGTTTCCAGAAAAGTTTTCCGGCTTCAGGATTAAACGCATCATAAAATGTAGAAACATAACCCAGCCAATCCTTGTCATTTTCCTCTATGTTTTTTGGGTACAGGAAACCTTTGTTATTAAGCAGATCATAATTTTTTGTGCCCTTGTAAAATTTGGGCCATACAGAAATCATCAGGTGTGTATTGTACAGATGATGCAATGTGTCAATCATACCTGCAGCATCCGGAAATCTTGTGGTATCAAACTGCTGGCTTCCCCATTGATCAGGTTTCCAGTATTGCCAATCCAATACAATATTATCCAGTGGTATTTGTCTTTTGCGAAATTCTTTTACAGTAGATAAAACTTCTTCCTGTGTTTTGTATCGTTCACGGCTCTGCCAGAAACCCAATGCCCATTTGGGAACTATCGGTGCCTTGCCGGTAAGTTGCCTGTAGCCGCTTATTACTTCATCCATATTTTTACCATACACAAAATAATAGTTGATATTATTACCGGCTTCGGAGCTTAGAATAAATGTGTTATTTTCTTCAGTGCTTACGGGGCGAAGAAAATTGCAGGAAAGAAATGACTCGCCACCATCCGGTATCCATTCAATTTTAACCGAATATTTTTTTTGCCGCACCAGTTCAACAGGAACTATGGCTGTAGCAGGATTCCAGCATTGACGCCAACGGTCAAGCACCTGTTTTCCCTCTATCCACATTTTTACATATCCGCCATACCTTACTGAGAATTTATGAAGGCCTGTAAATGAGGATTGAAAATATCCCTGCCATGTTACCATGCCATTATTCAATGAAAATGATGCAGGGAAACTTTTCAATGGTAAATAATCATAAGCAATTGTTGACTCAATACGATTCTTTATTTTTTCAGCAGGATTTTTTTTCAAAACATAGGTCGCTGTTAAACCACCTTCTTTGTTTTCTGCATCAAATAATTTTAAACGATCGAGCGGTTCATACTGCCTTCCATCCCCGAATTGAGTGATGGAATAATTGTCCCAAAGAATTCCATAATTTTTATTGGATACTAAAAAGGGAACGGCAACTTCGCTATTATTTTGCAGTAGTTGTACCACATTATTTTTATAATTCATCAAACCCTGCTGATGTTGTCCAAGCCCATAAAAAGCTTCATCGCCAGGTGAAAAAAAAGATTGCGTGATGTGCCACGAAGCGCCGGCATCAATTGAAACCGGCGTAAAATTTCTTCCATCTTTTTTTTCTTTCAGCAATTTATTTCCCTTTAAGTCAGTAAAATAAACAGCGCCGGAAAACAAAGACACGAAAGCTTTTATGAATGATGTAGCTACAATCAATTCATCTTTTGTCTGAGATAAGGACCATTTAACTGCTTTCTTATTCATTTCGACCAACATCAAACTGGTATCTTTCTTTACCGGAATAACAGGGCTTGCATTTACATGAATAATCTTTTCTGAAAGCACCTGTAACTGTATTGCTTTAGCTGTGTTCGCTGATGCATTTAAAAAATAAACTATTACACCATCATCCAGTTTTTCAACTTTTACTTTCTGTGCTGTTACTCCATTTAAGAAGAACAGGAAAACAAAAGCTACAGTAATTGATTTAGTATGAAGGGACATAATTTATTTTAAAAAACAATAGTTTTATTTACCATGAATGATGCCGTTTGATTGGCTACTTGTATTTTGAAATCACCTGCTTCCAGCGTTCTCTTATTATCTGTATTTATAAATGCCAGATCTTTTAAAGGCAGTTTAAATGTTACTGTTTTTGATTCACCCGGTTTTAAATCAACTTTTTCAAAACCTCTTAATCTTTTTACATCAGGAGTTAAAGAAGCAATGAGGTCAGAAACAAATAACTGAACCACTTCTTTTCCTTCACGATTACCCGTATTTTTTACAGTAACATTAATGATTGCAGTTTCACCTGGCGAAAAACTTTTTTTATCAATACTCAGGTTGCTGTATTCAAATGAGGTGTAGGATAAACCAAATCCAAATTGAAATTGAAGATCGGATTCACCTCCCTGTGGATTGCCATTTCCTTCTGATGGTTTATGAATATAACCGGCTAACGAGTTAGTATAACGTGGATATGTGATGGGTAATTTTCCACTTGGGTTTACATCGCCGGTAAGAATATCAGCCAATGCATCCGCACCAAAATTTGAAGGAAGATAAATATCCAGGATGGCTGCAGAACCCTGTTCTATTCTGTTAATTATTCTTGGACGTCCTTCATTTAAAATAATAATAACTGGCTTACCGGTTTTGATCATTGCCTGCGCCAGTAAAAGCTGGTTATCAGATAAACTCAAATCATTAAGATTGCCCGGTGTTTCAGTATAACTGTTTTCACCAATGCATAATAAAATATAATCTTCTCCGGCAGCAGCCTGTATAGCCGCATCAATATTTACAACAGAATCTTCGTAATATTTTCCCTTCATATTATAAGCAACACCTTCTTTATATTTTACATGATCAGTCCCGAACTTTTTTTGTACTGCTTCTAAAATAGTATTGTATCGCTGTGCATACTCATCAGTTTTTTCTCCCTGCCATGTATAAGTCCATCCGCCATTTAATGTTCTCATAGAATTGGCATTTGGCCCTGTTACCAACACTTTTGCATTCTTTGGTAATGGTAAAATATTATTTGTATTTTTTAAAAGTGTGATAGATTCGGCTGCAGTTTTGTAAGCTGCATTTTCAAAACCGGCACTTCCAAATTTTGGATAATCCTTTACATACGTTACAGGTGTTTCAAAAATCTGTAGTTCATGTTTCACTCTTAAAATTCTTGTAACAGCATCATCAATCCTGCTAACGGGAACTTTTCCTTCTTTAACCAATGCAATAAGGTCTGTACAAAATTCTTTGTAATCATAAGGAATCATTGACATATCAATGCCGGCATTTATCGCCAGCCTGATGGCTTCCTTAATACTGTTTGTTATCTTATCGCGGCGATAAACATTTTCTATATCCTGCCAATCGGAAACAATAAAACCTGTAAAGCCCAATTCTTTTTTCAGAATATCAGTAAGTATGTGTTTATTAATATGCGTAGGTACACCGTTAATCAATGCTGAATTTACCATCACTGTTCTTGCACCTGCTTCCACGGCAGCACGGAATGCCGGTAAATGATATTCACGCAAATAATGTTCAGGTATCCATGCATCACTTCTGTCATGGCCCGATTTAGGATCAGAATAAGCCATGTAATGTTTTATACTTACTGCAAGTTTTTCTTTGCTGCCTAATGGATCCTGAAAGCCTTTTACAAATTGAACACCCATCTCCGAAACCAAGTAAGGATCTTCTCCATAACCTTCCCAAATGCGTGGCCATTGCGGGTTTGTCCCTAAATCCAATACAGGCGAAAATGTCCAGGGAACGCTTGCTGCTCTTGATTCGTAAGCCGTAATAACGCCTGCATCAAAAACCAATTGGCGATTCCATGTAGCTGCCTGTCCTATTTCCTGGGGAAAGAGCGTAGCGCCTGCAACATAATTAGCACCATGATTATCATCAAGACCATATAAAACCGGAATCTTCAAACGGGTTTCTTTTGCTGCATTTTGTATTTGCTCAATGATGCCATTCCATTGTTGAGGATTCAGCAAGCCGGGAGTATTTAATATGGAACTTATTTTATAATTAACTACTGCATCTCTGAATTTATCCTGGTTGAAAACAAAATTTCCGTTCTGTATACTTCCTAAAGATTCAATGGATACCTGTGCCATTTGTCCCACCTTTTCTTCTAAAGTCATTTGCTTTATCATCGCATTGATTTTAGATTCTGTTGCAGTATTACGGGATTGAGATTTACTGTTTCCAGGTAATACAATCATTAGAATAAATAAAAAAATTATGAATTGACTTGTCCTGATTACATTTTTCATATTGAATTTTGATTTAAATTTTAAATGAATTTTTGTATACTATTTTTTTAATAAAATTATTTTTGCAAATCAGTATTACTAACAAAAGCAATTTTCCTGCTATCCGGTGACCATGATGGTGTGTTGATAGAACCTTGCCCTCCGTATAAATATGCAATCACTTTAGGCGTGCCGCCGCCTGCCGGTAACATACGTAAATAAACATGTTTATAAAAAGGATGATCATCCGGTTTAATATCTTTCGTAAAAGATAAACAAACGATCCACTTACCATCTGGCGACACATGCGCAAACCAGTTATTGTAATCATCATTGGTCAACTGTTCCTGCTGGCTTCCATCGGCCTTCATTCGCCATAATTGCATCATGCCGCTTCTGACTGAGTTGAAGTAAATATATTTACCATCAGGACTGTATTCTGATCCATCATCTAATCCGGGTGAAGTTGTGAGTCGCATTTCTTTTCCCCCATTTGACGGAATTTTATAAATATCAAATTCATTATTGCGTTGACCCGTGAACGTTAGATACTTCCCATCAGGTGACCAGCCATGTAAATAGGATGGACCTGTAGGTGTGATCTGTTTTGGCTCACCCCCATTTACAGGAACCGTATAAACAACCGAGTTATATTTTCCATCAACACTTGCGCCACTTAATCCCAGCATTTTTCCATCAAAAGAAATAACATGGTCGTTATTGTTATTTTTTACCAAACCGGTATTGATCAATCCAGGTGTATGATTCTGAATATTGAAACGGTACATCAATCCCTTACTGTTATAGATCAAACTTTTCCCATCGGGTGTCCAGTTAGGCGCCTGTAGCGATTCAGGCGAAGTGTATAAGACCTGTCGTTTACCGGTAAATACATCCATGGTTTCTATATTGCTGCCGATATAATCTTTATACGGAACAAAATTTTCTTTTGCAGGAACAATGATCCGCACATTATCGAATGAAACTTTTTCTAAAACATCTTTATTATGCGAGCAGATAAATACACCAACATATACATCATCTTTCAAATCAACATCAGTAATTTGTTCAGTTACAAATGGCTCACCAAAATGAGCTACCGACATGATGTATTGATTGCCCTTTCTTTCTAACTGAATTACATCCGGAGCGCTAATTGTAAATTTTGTTTCTTCAATATCTGTATGAGGCAACTTCCTGTATTGAAGAGAAGTAAGCCCGTCGCCATGAATAGTAGCCGCAACCATAGCAGCGCTGCTGTCAAGAGAAGTGCGAACCATCCAACCGAATTTGCGATGTTGCTCAATCCCTTTGCCCAATAATTGTCCCCTTCCCTGTAATATAAAATTGCCCTTCATTCGTTTCCACAAGTAATGAAAGTCATCACGGGTAAACCAGATATTAGTGCCTGAACCCGATAGCTCATAAACGCCTGTAGAAGCATTATACGTTGCATTGCCGGGATGTAAAATCTCACCTACATCATTATGCCCGTCAAAAATACCCACATTTTGTGAAAAAGAATTTATGCATGGCAGAAGAATGCTACCTGCTATCATAATTATTTTTAAGTGAAATGTTTTGAAATGCATACAAAAAAATTAAAATTAAAAATCTGAATAAGAAGTGCTGTGCATTAAAATGCTGTCAATATGTGAAACAGATACCTTGTTTTCATTTTCCGGCCTGGTGGAAATATCTTTCCAGGCTGCATCTTCGCCAAACTGCTTCCACTGCGCATTACGTTGTTCAACACTTTCGAAAACCGGCATATACATAAAATTGGGCATGTGGCTTCCCGATACCACATGTGCATAAAAAACCGGATTGAAACCAAGCCGGTTAAATATCTGTATCTCTCCACCCGTATTAAACATGGCCATCTTTTTTTCAGAAAGTTTTTCGGTAGGACTTTCATAACTTCTTAATTCAAAAACTCTTTCTGCATTTTTTGCTGTCGGCAACAACAAATGCCCCTGCCCTGAAAATGCATCGAGTAAAATTGATTCCATTCTTTCATAAGGAGCTTTATCAGAAGGCGCTTCTTTGAAGCTTTTCGCAGATGATGTATAGAGCGCATCTTTTGTAAGGTTTTCGTCCAGTTTCATCCATGCTTCTCCGGAATTAAAAGGAATTAATACATAAATGAATTTTACTGTGGCTGTATCGTTTGCGATTGGTTTAAAAACACCAATATTTTTAATACTTAGACGATGCAATGCAGGCATGTACACATTTTTTAAATACTGATCAACCTGGTCAACCTGTTCATTATTTTTTAAATGATAAATTTTTATTTGATAAAAATCATGCGGACCTTTTGCTCCATACACTACCGGAGATAATGCTACCAGTATCGCAATTATGAAAAGTATATTCTTTATTTTGGTCATTTTATTTTTTATTTTAGATTTGATTTGTTACTCTTAGAAATTAAACAAGATTCTTTTTTATATACTTAATACTTTTAGTAATACTATCAAATGGTGTGCCCGGGCATTTATCCTGCTCTACAAAAAAATATTTCATGCCCGCTTTATTTTTATATTTAAAAATTTCTTTGAAATCAATAATACCGTTTCCTATTTCTGTAAAATCCCGGGCAGGCGTATTATCCATATCTTTCACATGCCAGAGAGGGAACCTGCCTGGATGCTTATTGAAAAGTGCAATTGGATCCTGACCTGCTTTTTTGATCCAGTAAATATCCATTTCCATTTTTACCAGATCTTTATCAGTCGCCATTAAAATATCGTAAGGATAAGTATCACCCTGCTTTTCAAATTCAAAATTATGGTTGTGATAACACAACTGTATACCAGATTTTTTACATCTTTCTCCTGCAATATTTAACTGGTCGGCAACATATTTATAATGATCCAGATCCCCTCTTTCCGCTTCGGACAAATAAGCACATACCATATATTTAATACCAACTTCGGCGGCATCATCTACTGCTTTATTCCAATCGTGTAAGAGCGTGCCGCTGACAATTTCTCCATTTGTTTTTTCTTCACCAAGCCTGTAATGGCTGCTTGGAATTACAAGCCCGTTTTGTTTCAAAACTTTTTTAAAAGCCGAAGGACTCATTCCATAAAACTTTTCAGTTCCGGTGTAGGTAGCGCCTTCTACCGATGTATATCCAATTTGTGTAACCTTAGCCAAAGCAGATACAGGATCTTTATCCATGGCATCCCGAACCGTGTATAATTGCAGGCCGATTAACGGTGTTTCATTTTTAAATTCAGAAGGTGCAATGAATAATCCTGCAGAAAGCAATGATGTTGATTTAAGAAATGATCGTCTTGTTGCCATGTTACTAATTTTAAAATTTCATGAATAATTATACTTTTTCAATTTAATCATTTTTTCAAGTAATTACCACAAGGTTTTTTAAACTATTTATCTTTCACTTTACTTATCCTACGAATCAATTCAATACAGGCCCTGCTATTGTGATAAGGGCATTTCCAGATTCCGACTTTATCTTCCTCCATCAAAGAATAATTTTCTGTTACACCCCAAAACCATTCTCCATTTACTTTATCAAGAATATGTTGCTGCGTAAACCGCCAACTGTTTACTGATTTTTCAAGATACCTTTCATCGCCGTTTATTTGCCAGGCGTTAAAAAAACCGATCATGCTCTCAGCCTGTGGCCACGAATGTTTTTCTTTTATAAGATGATTTTCATTAGCATTATATTCATACCATAACCCGCCATCCTTGTCAAGCCCTTCTGCTGCTGCATTTGCCAGCTTTACAGATTTTATTTTTATTTTTTCCAGAAGTTCTTTGTCACCAATAACTTCAGTAGCCTCCTGGATCAGCCACGCAGCTTCAATATCATGACCGTAGGAAATTATATCCGATTTCACATTCCATTCCTCATCAAAAAACAAAATCAGGTGATTGGATTTTTTATCAATAATGTGATCCAAAAAAATATGAATCAGTTCAGTAATTTTTTTATTTAAACCTTCGTTTGGCCATATACGATAGAGATTGGAAAAACCTTCCAGCACGTGCAAATGCGTGTTCATTGATTTTTTTTCATTTGCATCTTTTTTGCTCAGCCGCAAATCATTTATTTCCATCCAGTCTGCTGATAATGCTTCAATGTATCCGCCATTTATTGTATCATAGCTATGTTCAACAATAAGGTTGTACAACTCTATAGCGAGTTTTTTTGCCTGTTCATTTTTGTTACATTGATAAAATTCGCTCAAACCATATATTGCAAATGACAATGCATAGATTTGTTTTTTTGTATCAAGAGGATCTCCTTTGTAATCCACACTCCAATAAACACCGCCATATTTTTTATCAATAAAATGATCAATAATGTACACGAAAGCCCTTTCTGCTGTGTTCAGGTAATCCATATTCCCGGTAAGATTATATGCAGCGGAAAATGTCCATAATATCCTGCTATTAAGAACAGAGCCTTTTGGCGCATGGGGAAATACTTTATTCGAATTATCAAGTTTTCCATAAAATCCTCCAAACTCATTATCAATCGTATTTTTTTGCCAAAAGTTCAGTAGTTCAGATAATTCATTTTGCAATTCTTTTTTATATTGATCTAATTGCTGTAAGGAAAACATATCATTATTTTTGAACAAATTTTTGTTTCACCATTTTTCTTATTTAGCAAACCCATGAAGCTGCGTGTGTGCTGTACCGTTATAGTTTTCTACAGATAAGTTTTTATCAATTATGCCGATAACAGTCTGTACGGATGCTTCGGAAGATAACCCGTCTTCCGGAGTATTTATCACGTAATCCAGTAATTTTTCTATGGTGCTGGTGGCAACATGTGTTCTCAAATCTGATGATGCATAATAAATAAATACAGCTCCATCTTCATCAGTTATCCATCCATTTGAAAACAAAACGTTGGAGACATCACCTGTTCTTTCATCTCCTTCAGGAGCCATAAAATATCCTGCAGGTTTGTGAATTACTTTGGTGATATCATTAAGGTCTGTCATAAACATGTATAACACGTACCTTAAACCTGCAGCAGTGTTTCTAACACCATGTGCAAGATGCAACCACCCTTTTTCTGTTTTTACAGGAGCGGGGCCTAATCCGTTTTTTGCTTCATAAACAGTATGGTACGCTTTTTTATCTATTACGATTTCTTTTTTAATTACTGCATTTTCTATATCGTCACAAAGCCCGAAGCCTATACCAGCACCGGTTCCCGCTTCAGTAAAACTATCCTGCGGGCGGGTATAAAAAGCATATTTATTATTAAAGAACTCCGGATGTAACACTACATTTCTTTGCTGAGGTGATGGAGTTTTAAGATTGGGAAGGCGTTCCCATTGAAAAAGGTCTTTTGTTCTTGCTATACCACATTGTGCTATTGCGGCAGACTGATCGCCTTCGGGTGCATTAGGATCTCTTCTCTCTGTACAGAATATTCCATAAATCCATCCGTCTTCATGCTGAACCAGGCGCATATCGTACACGTTTACTTCGGGCTCATTTGTTTGTGGTAATACAACCGGATAATCCCAAAACCTAAAGTTATCAATACCATTTTCACTTTCCGCTACTGCAAAAAATGATTTCCTGTCCATGCCTTCCACCCTTGCTACCAGCACATATTCATTATTAAATTTTATAGCCCCGGAATTGAAGACAGCATTTATTCCAAACCTTTCCATCAGGTAAGGATTTGTTCGCTGGTTGAAATCGAACCGCCAGGTTAATGGAGTGTGAGCCGCTGTGAGAACAGGATTTTCATAGCGCTCATAAATACCATTTACAGATTCAAGCGGATTATTTCTACGGCTTATCAATTCGTTAAAAGAAGTCTTTAAGACTTTTAGTCTATTTTGAAAATATGTATTCATATTAAAAGGTTGTTGCCATCGGTAAATATTTTTATTTTTTTTAATTCTCTAATTTATTCCACCATGTTTTTTTAAGAATAATAATAATTACTGCCAGTATAAGCACGGTTATTAATAAAGGCAGCTTCATCCACAACACTACATACAATGGCAAAATCGTAAGACATAGTTGTGCGATAATCCCCAACACCACATTGAACATATCCAGTTTAAATCTTTTGTTGGCTACAAATGAGGGATCATCAGCAACTACCAACTCATGTACAGGTTTCCAGAAACCCCATGGCCGCACCTGCTTGTAAAACTTTTTTAAAACTTCAATATCTGTTGGCGGCGCAGAATAGGTTCCTGCGATACAACCAATGATAGAAATTAAAAACAAAAGCGGCCAATTATAAAGCGGCAAACCTGAAAATATAAAAGGGAATACCAATGCGGCAATAATACCCGCCATCATTCCCCAATAGAAACCTCTTGCATTGAAGCGCCACCAATACCATTTAAACATATTGGACGCGATATATCCTCCGTACAAAGCGCCTACTATCCACTGCAATATTGAATTGACATCTTTAGCAAAAAAACCAAGGACTATACCCACGGTTGCTACCAGGATACCCACCGAATAGTTCATAGTAATGATTTTCCTGTTGGTGGCTTTAGGGTTTATGTATTTTAAATAAATATCGTTTACAATATAAGCCTGGGCAGCGTTTAAAGTACCGGAAAAGGTTCCCATAAAAGCGCCCAGTAATCCGGTAAGCACAATTCCTAAAATACCAACGGGTAAAAAATTATTGATTGCACCGGGCAAAATTCTTTCAAAATCTGTACCTCCTCCCGGTGCAGAAAGATCCAATTGATTATAATAAAGCAATGCCAAAACAGTTAAACCTATCACCATAGTATAACGAATCGGCAATAAAATTATCGAAACAAAACCCGTCATTTTTGATGCTTCTTTCGGAGAACGGGTGGAGAGTACTTTTTGCATATCATAATTGGGAGCAGGACCGGCCAAACTTGCAAACACTCCTTTAAATAACATCATCATAAAAAAGATACTGAACAACCCGAATTGATCATCTTTGATTTTTTTTACGGCTGCAGGAAGAATGTTTTTCCAGTCGAGGTTTAGATCCAAACCAAAGAAAGGATGGTTCCATCCTTTAGGCACATTCAACTTTTGCCCATGCAAATGTGTCATAGCAATATAGCCAACGGCAATGCATCCAACGGTCATGATCAAATACTTAATCAAATCGCCGATTACAATGCTATTCATACCACCCAATATGGAATAGAACATAGCAAATAAAGTAAAAACGATTCCATAGAAATGCGCTACATAATCGGCACCAACATGAAAAGGAATATAGGGTTGAACCACATTCCATGGCACAAAAATTTCTATGAACTTACCAAGCCCTACAAAACCATAAGCCAGGAATCCAAGGCATCCAATCAATGCAAAAACTACTGTAATATTATGTGATGCAGTTACGCCTTTTCCTTTAAAACCAAATCTTGTAGCAAGCCATTCAGCACCCGTATCCGCATTGGAACGTCGCAGCCATTTTGCTAAAAACATCATATTAAAAACCTGGTTAAATACAGGCCAGAGCCAGGGAATCCAGATACTTTTGAAACCATAAACAAAACATAATGATACCATCCACATAGTGCCACTGATATCAAACATGTCGGCTGCATCGCTTAAGCCGAGCAGGTACCAGGGTAATTTTTTCCCGGCCATTAAATAACTCTCTTTATTCTTCCTGGCTTTCTTTCTAAAATACATCCCAATCAAAAGCATGGATACCAGGTAAATAACAACAATACTTATATCTGTTAACTGTAATTTCATTTATAGAGGTCTGCTTTTGTTACATCCTTTTGAAATAAAATATTGGGCTCTTTATAAAATTTTATAAAATCTTTTTCTGATTGCTGGCCTTTGAAAGGCAGATAATATTCTACCTGGCCGGAAGGTTTGTAACCCGCATTGCGCCAAGCCAATGCATACGATATTTTATGGTGATCAAGAGCTTTATATAAAACATTGGTCCACCATGTACTATCAGGAACCTGCCCATATCCAAACTCAGTAAGGGCCG